>CAXTWJ010000040.1:0-310 GCA_964247925.1 uncultured Sphingomonas sp. | reverse complement strand
GGTGTGGTGGTGGGGCGCCCGCGACGGAGGCCAACCCCCGACAGGCCCGTCGCGGCAGAGCCGCGCCGTCGGTCTTGGCACAAGCCAGGCCGGCCGATAGCGTCGTTGCTTCGCAACACCCGGACGTGCCGGGCTACGACGCTATTTAATCTTTGCTTCCTTGAACTCGACGTGCTTGCGCGCGACGGGGTCGTACTTCTTGAAGGACAGCTTTTCCGTCTTGGTGCGCGGGTTCTTCTTGGTAACATAGAAGAAGCCGGTGTCGGCGGAGCTGACGAGCTTGATCTTGACGGTGGTCGGCTTGGCCATG
>CAXTWJ010000039.1:5207-13346 GCA_964247925.1 uncultured Sphingomonas sp. | reverse complement strand
CCTCGCGCCCCGAGAGCACCTTCAGCTCGTCGGGCATGCCGCCGAGATCGAGCTTCGCGACGATCGAGGTGTGACCCTGCTTTACGAGGAAGCACCGGCTCTCCGGCGTCAGGTCTTCCCGGATCAGCCGGTATTCGGCGTCGGTCAGGCCGAGGCCATCGCAATAGTCGGACCGCTTGGCGTCGGAGTTGGGTAGAAGGATCTTCGTCGCGGTCTGCTCGATGATCGAGTGCGCGATCGGTGAGCGAAGCGCGTCCGCCGGCGACTGGGTTCCAAACACCATGAAGGCGTTTCGCTTGCGGAAGGTCTTGAGGCCGTCCTGCGCAAAGGCGCGGAAGGCGTCGTCCTGCAGCGCCTTCCAGAATTCGTCGATGTCGACCACAACGCGCTGGCCGTCCAGCAGCTCGTCGACCCGATGGAACAGGTAGAGCATCGTCGGCGTGCGGATCTCTGGATTTTCGAGGAACTGGGTCATGTCGAACCCGACGAAGCGGGCCGCCATCGATACCTCGTCGACCGGGCCATCAAACGCCCAGCCGAGCGCGTGGCCCTGGCACCAGCGCTCGAGCCGCGCCCCGATGCCCTCCGCGTCGGCATAGCCGAGCATCTCGCGCAACGCGCCCATAGAGCGCGCTGGCGAGGGCAGTCGCATCACCGCATCGATGCCCTCGTCGATCAGCCGCTCCTCGCCGACCAGGAGCGGCCGGGTCTCGCGCCGGACGAGTACGCGCACGAACTGGCGCAGGAAGGCGATGTTGTCGTGGGTCGGCTCCAGCCCCTTCAGCGGAGCAAAGCCTGTCGGCTCGCCGTTGCGGAGCGCGAGATAAGTGCCGCCGCAGGCGCGCACGAAGATTTCGGCGCCACGATCCTTGTCGAAGAAAATCTGGCGGGCGCCGGTTTTCTCGAGCTGCGCCTGAAGGAAATTCTGGAGCACCGTCTTACCGGCGCCGGTCGGCCCGATGATGAGCGTGTGGCCGATGTCGGCGCGGTGGAAGTTGAACCAGAAGGACGAGCCCGCGCGCGTCTTGAGCAACGTCACCGCGTCGCCCCAATGGTTTCCCGACTTCCGCCCGGCCGGGAAGGTGTAGAACGGGCTCAACGCTGCGAAATTGCGGCTGTTGATGACCGCTGGTCGCGCCCGCATCCGGAAATTGCCCGGCAGTTGCGCCCAGAACGCGGCCTCGAGCGCCACGTCCTCGCGCGCCATGACCATGCCTGTGTCGGCCGCGGCGGAGCGCGCGATGGACAGCCGGTCGAGCAGGCGCTTCGGGTCATCGTCGATGACCGCGATCGAAAGATGATGCTCGCCCATGACGAAGCGGTTCGCCATCAGCTCGTCCTGGCCGTCGAGAAGCTCGAGGGCCTGGCTGATGCCGGCATCGTCCGAAGACGTCATCTGCTTATATTTCTTGGAGAAGCGCTCGCTCGCGACCTGCTTCACCAGCGGCGCAAAGCTCTGCGTCAGCACGAACGGGAAATCGAGCTTCAGCAGGCTGTTGAACTGTCCGGACCGGGTGCTGGCGACATATTCGCGCACACCGAACATGCCGAGATAGTGAGATCTGTGGGGCAAACGAATCTCGGCCGCCTCGCGCCCGAATACCACCCGCGACTGATAGAGGGCCTGCCCGAGCCGCCCGTCGAGAACGGGCACGCGCGTGCGGTCGCCCGTCAGGATGAAATGGAGTATCTCCATCGGCCTCGAAAAGAGGATGCCGTCATGATCGTAGATCGACAGGCGTTCCGGAGCCGCCTCCGCCAACAGCGATTCGAAGTCGCGGCACTTGTCGGCCATGACCGTCAGCGCGCGCTGGTCGAACTCGCCGTCGGTCCGGCGCTTGCCGAACAACCGCGATACCTGGTCGCCGGCCATGCTGGACGGCCGCACGATAAGCGTGACGTAGAATTCGTTGTGGTAGAGCACCTTTTCTCTGAGCGCGCGGGCGTAGCGATCCTGAAGCTGGCGCGCGAAGGAGGAGTGGAACCCGCCGCCCAGAGCCGGATCGGTCGCGGTCCGGACGAGGTGGGTCCACAATGCTACGCGATCGTCGCCGATCGAGCGCCAGGTAATATTGAGCTTGTTATGCCAGGTATTGAGATCGGCGATGTCGCTGGTTTCGAACGGCCGCCCATCGACGCGGTACATGCGCATCAGCGAGCCGTCGTCGAGTGCCACGATCGTATCGTCGACGTGCCGCGTGTACGGGATGAACTTGATGTCGTCCGCCTCGCGAAGCGCGACCTTCTTATGGCGCAGCTTGGTTTCAGTCATTGCCGAACCGCTTCCGCTTGACGCCCTTGCCGAGGCGGACGGGGGAGTAGCTCCCGCCGCCCCAGAATTTGCGGTTCTTCGACAGGAACACGGTCTGGAACCACAGGCCCCACAGCCGGAAGGCATTATAGTCGTAGTGAACGACCATCCGCGCCGGAAAGTAGAGCGCCCCGAACAAGGCGAGCGGATAGAAGGGATTATGCATGACACCCCAGAGGACCATGCAGACCATGATGATCGGCAGGATCGCCTCGAGCGGCAGCCCCATGAAAACCGACGGTCGGGTCATGGCCAGGAAGACCTTGTCCTCTGCCAATCTCTCCGCCTCAGCCACCCGAACTCATCCAGCCGACGATCGTGGTCGCCGAAAAGATGATGCCGATGCCGATGAGCACGGTGACGGCCCGGCCCCAATCCATGCGGCCCGTCAGCTTGGCGTAGCCAACGGCCATAACGGCAATAACGCCGACGACCGAGGCGACCGTCACCATCCACTGCTTGATCGTGTTGAGGCCGCCCTCGATCGCGGTGCCGCCGCTCTGCGCGAAGGCCGGCTGCGCGATGGCGACGAGGGCAAGCACGCCGACGACGCCGATAAGCCGGCGGGCACGGGCGTCGGACACCAGCGGGGCCCTGTTCGATAGATACTTCATGTGCTTCTCCATGGCTGGACTCACCTCTCCAAGTCGGGACGGGCGTAGGCCGGTTCGATCTGCCGAACCGGCGCCGGCTCGCGCACCGCGACATCAAGGCCGCGCCGCAGCGCGTCCGAAATCATGTGCCGGCTTTCGAGCGCCGCCGAGGCCTGGCTGTCGACGTCGCCGCCAAAGACCTCGCCGATATGCCGCTCCATCGTGACCTGCGCCTGCATCGCCTCTGCAAGGCGCGGCTCGGCCGCCACGCGATCCGCGCCGCCGTGCAGGAACAGCTCCGCCAAATCCTCGCTGTCGCGGGTGCGCTCGGCCGCCCCCCGGCGTTCGGGATTATCAGGATCGGGCACCCGTTCCGGAGACTGCTTTCGGCTCGGGCGGAGCGAAGCCGCTACCTCGCGGTCCTCGCGATCGGCCTCGACCTCGTCCGCAGCGATGGACAATGTCTCTGCCTGGCGCGCGAGCGTGTCGCGGTGAAGGCCCGAGCGGGTCAAATAGATCGCGTCGGCGACCTCCCCGTCCCAATCGCCGCCTCTACCCGGCCCGCGCAAATCATCCGGCGTGTAGCCGGATCGCTCGAATGCCTTCGCGAGCGTCGGGCTCTCGATGGCCCGCTCGAGTGCCGCGCTCAGGGCTTCGCGGTTGGCGTCGATCCGCTCGAACTGCACCTCGCGGTCGAACGTATCCATCTCGGGTCTGAGGTTTTCGTAGAGGGCTTCGCGATCCTCGGAATGCCGGCTTAGGGTCAGCAACAAGCGGCGATCGCCCTCCGACAGGGCCTGGCCTTCCTCGCCGCCCGGCTGGTTCCGAGCGCCACGATCCGGCGGCCTGACGACGATGGCCGCCGCAGCGGAACCCGTCGCCACGTCCGCTCGGTCCGCCGGGGGAGCCTGTTCCCGGCTCTCGCGAGTTCGCCGGTCGGCGCGCGTTTCGACGACGCGCGCCTGCTCCGCAAAACTGGGCTCGTAACCGGTGATCGACAATCCCTCGCGGGTCGCGGCTTCCCAGACCGCCTTTCGGAAATCGGGAGAACCATCGACCGACATCCGCTCCCATCCGCTATGGCGCGCAATCTTCACGAGCGCCGCGACGGTTTCGGCATCCTCGCTGCGTGCGACGATGCGATCGTCGCTGATCTCGATCGACGGATTGTCGCGGTCGTTCGACCGAAAGAGACCGACGCGCTGTTCGTCGCCAGGGCCATCGATGACGCGCAATTCGTATCGCGCCGCCAGTTCTGGCGGCATTTCGAACATTGCCGGCTGCGCTGCAGAGGCTCCCTCGCCGCCGGAGCGCGCGATGGCATTGTCGGTGCTCATTTGAACACCTGCACAACATCGGCCGGCACCTGGCCGACAACCCACCGGTCGGAGTCGGATCGCGATGGTTGGCGCGCAGGGGGCAGAACCGACGTCGCCGTCGTCGCGACCGGCATCGCTGGCGAGGTCGCGACCGATCCGAGGTTGGCTGCCGCCGCCCAGACCCGGCCGACATAGCCGTTGCGGAAGCCGCGTGTGAGTGTGCCCGTATTGTACAACGAGTAGGTCGCCGAGATGGCGTCCAGACCGTCATAGTACCGCGTGGCCTGATCATACCCTTGCTGCAGCACGGTCGAGGCCAACCGAAGGTTCGTGCAAGGATCGAACACCTGCTCCACCGTCACGCCGAGGCGCGCGAAGTTGGCCGAGTTGATCTGTGCGAGGCCGACGTCGACCGTGTAACCGGCTGCCATGTACCGGCGCACGATCGCGGCGCCTGCAGCGACCGATCCCGCTTGCACCCTCGGACCCTTGTTGACGTTGATCACGAAAGGGTCGCCACCGCTCTCCGTCACGACCAGGGGCACCATCGCCTCCGTCGCGATTGCCGGCGCACAGGCCTGCGCGAGCGCGGTGATGGCGGGGACGTCGTAGATCACCGCTGCGTCACCGTCTGGGTCCGGGTGTCGAGCGCGTAGCGCGACGTCTGGCCGTCAGGTCGCGTGATCGTCAGGTCGTAGCCGTGCCTGGTTCCGCGGGTGGCGATGCCGACGCCCGTGCAGGTCGGAAACCCGCCACCGGTCGTCAATTGCTGCCAGAGTTTGGTGATAGGCGGCACGCATTCGGCATAAGTGGTCGGCGAGCCGGGCGTCGCGAGACAGAGCACCACCTGGCAGCCCCAATCAGACGCGAGCGCCGGTTGGGGCGTGGCGACGGCGACCAGCGCGGCGATCGGGTACGCAAGGCCAGCGAGGACGCCGCCCACTCGGTTCAACGTCGTCACGATCATGATCCGCCTCCGTGAACCGCGCGCTGACCCGACTGCCCGAAGACGTCCCATTGCGGCGGGGTTTTCTGGACGACTTGGCTGATAGAGGCGGGCGCGGCGTCGACGCGTCCAATTGCCGTTCCTTGGCCGTCGGCACTGGCGACTGTGACGACCCAGTCCTCGTCTTCCTCGATGGGGCGCAGATGATCGATGACCTGACCCGGCCGGGCAAAGGCGACGTGCCAATGGTTCGCATGACCGGGATCGCCGGGACCGAGGAGCTCGATCAACCGCACGCCGTTCGCAACCATCAGCCGCCGAATTTGCTCGCGATCTACCGCGTCGACGCCGCCGGCGGGCACGAAGTCCACCGCTTGCCCGAATTTGTGCCAGCTATACCGCGCGCCGTAAGCGGCGTTCATAGGCCGGATGGTGTCGGTAATGCGCGCGCCGAAAGTGTGGCGGAGCAGCGCGGTGACGCCCGACACGGTGGTTGCTGCCGACGGTGTCTGCGGGATCGCGTCGCTTCCCAGATGAGCAAGCGAGCACGGATCGAAGACGGTCAGCGGCGTGACACCGAGCGTCGCGAAATCCATTCCCCGGATTTCGAGTGGTCCCGCTTGGAAGTCCGCTCCGAGGCTTATTAGATCCCGGACGGTCGCCTCCGCATCGGCGGCGTTGTCCGGCTGCCTGACCAAATTGGGTCCGGTATGGATGGCGATCATGAACGGCGCCGGCGCCGGCGCTGCTCCGCCCGCTGGAGCCAACCCTGCTGCGCAGAGTTGCATTGCCTTTGCGATCAAGCCCGCTGGAAGCACCCGGCCTCTCCATCCTCAGAGTCCAACTAAACCACTGGACGATAATGACAGTCTTGGCAACAGCGGTTTCGGCTGTCTGTAGGATGGGTCCGTTTCGGCGGTTCCGCTACAGCTCCAATGCTAGGCACACTCATGATCGGGGTGACGCGGCCGGACTGTGTTGCCCACCAGTCGGGGGTAGCTTAGAAACCATTTTCGCAGCCGCGGGATGCCGCCCTTGGGCTGCAAAGACACAGCGCGCAGCGCGAGGCCAGACGATTGAGCATCACCTACGCTTTCCTCGCCGAATGTCCGGGTTCCCCGACGATCGACGAGCAAAAGGCGGCACTGAAGAATGACGATTGCGTCGTCGTCGCGGGCCGTCACAGCTTCACTAAACTCGGCGATCTCCTGGCGCGCCGTGGCGTCACCCTCAGCCCAGGCGATCGCATCAAGGTCTACGACCTCTCGTGCATCGCTATTTCGACAACCAGTTTGCTGCGTGCCCTCTCGAAGATGCTCCGACGCGGAATCGGATTCGAAATCGTGTCACCGGGTATCGTTATCACACCCTCGGCGGACGATCCGCTACGCTTGCTAGTCGGTGCGCTGGACGGTCATCATCGGCATGTCCACGGCATCAAGACCCACCCCGTTGGCGCCGCGCCGCAGGGCCGCAAGCGACTGCTTGATCCAGATCAGCTGCCCGAGATCCGACGTATGCTCGACCAGCCTGGAGCCACCGCTTCGAGCGTCGCGATCGAACTAGGCGTCGCTCGCTCCACTCTCTTCAATTTTCTTGAGCGCTGCGGTGGCGATCGATAGGTCGTCCGGAGCAAGCAGCTTGACCAGCGGTCTGCCTAACGCGTCGGCGATGAGGCTCATATCCATGAGCGTGAGACGCACCAGCTTACCGCGCAGGATAGTCTCGACGCGGCCGGGCGATAGCTGGGCCTGCTCGGCGAGGCCGCCGGCGGACATACCCTTTTCATGCAGCGCGGCCTTCACTCTCGCTCCGAAACGGGCCCGCAACACAACGCTGGTTCGCACACCGACTCCCGCAGCCCGCCAGAAGGAAGGCCTGACCAATGGTCGAAGCCGGCATACCAAGGGCACCCGCGCGAGAGCGCGTCGCCAAGATTGGTGAAACTAGGATAGCCCTGGCGGCGGCAAAACGACGATGGGAATGCGCTGTTACATCCGAATCGGACTAAACTGGCAGGCTATTCGGACGGTCGGATCATGTCCCATGCTTCCGCCCCAACAGCCTCGGCGAGCTTCACGATCATATCGAGCGTCGGGTTCGCCCGGCCACGCTCGATGAAGGAGATATAGGCTGCGGTGATCCCCGTCTGCTCGCATAGCTGCGCCTGGGTGAGGCTGAGCTCCTGCCGACGCTCCTTCAACCGCTCACCAAAAAGCTTGGCGGCCGGGTGCGCATCTTGGTCTAGCTCAAGGTATCTGGCCATCCCCTGCAAGGTCTCACATTGGCGCCGGTTGATATTCCGGGAATCCCTACGATCCTACGGCATGACGAAGAGCGCCGCAGTATAAACCAATTTACAGCATGGCTTGCAGCGCGGTTTGACAGCTCGCCCCGACCGCCGCTAACCTTCCGTCATGGCATTTTCTCGATGGACTCAGCGCAAGACGATGAAGGAGCTGGTCCAGCAGCAGCGTGATGAACTCTACGCGACCGGGCACCAGAATTTGAATATGTCGGTCTCGATCGAGACGGTCGCCACGATCGACGCCCTGAAGAAGCGCTATGGGCTCCGCTCCCGTGACGCTGCGGTCGCCCGGATCATCCGTCAGTGCATGACCAGGGTTCAGCCTGATGCGTTCATCCAGCGGTCGGCCGATCCCGACATCAAATTTCGGCGGATTTCCCCGATCGTCGCCGGCGAGCTGGCCGACTATGTCCGGCAGATCCAGTGCCGCTTTCGAGGTCTTTCCTACGGACCGGTCTTCGAGATGATTCTCGCCGAGGTGAGCACCAGTCTCACCGCCGCGGCCGTATCGCCGAAGGACGCTCCCTTACAGGGGTTTTCCGCCCGAAAGCACGATGACGCGCTCGTCGCCGAGGCGGCATGACGAAGGTCATTCCCACCCAGGGCGAGATGTTCCGCCTCGACAGCCCGCTCTATGGCGACATCCAGGGCGAGCGGACGGT
>CAXTWJ010000039.1:0-5107 GCA_964247925.1 uncultured Sphingomonas sp. | reverse complement strand
TGCCGGAATATTCGCTGTCGCTGACCGACCGGAAGGAGCCTGGCCCGAAGGGAGGCCGGCCCAAACTTTCGACGCTGGTCACGATCACGCCCAATGAGGGGCTCCGCGTCACCGGACCCCGGTCGCGCAGGGCGCCTATCGAAGCCTGAAAACCGCGTAATTCCGCGGGTTTGAGGGTTTCCCGCCCGAAAGCACGAATCCGGCTTCGAGCTTTTCCGCGCGTTAGCACGACCCTTCCGTCCCCCTCCTCTGTGGCGGTCTCACGAGGGCGATCGGGCGGAAAACCCCCTTCTCCAGCTCTACCAGCAGCACGATTCGCCGCCCCGGGTGGCGGTTCCGACGCTTCTGAGGGGGTTTTCCGCCTGAAAGCACGAGTCACGAGGGGGGTGCCGCGATCGGCGGGCAGCCGACGCGCGTCGGTTCTCCGCCTGATAGCACGAACATTCGTACCCTTTCCCGCCCGATGACACGAATCCGCGAGGGTTACGCACCCGATGACCGTCGGACACAAAACCAAGATGAGCCGAGCAAATCCTGCAATCGGACAACGGGGAATGGCTGTGAGCACATAAACGAATGCCCGGCACGAGGCCGGGCACCCTGAAATCGCTAAGTGGCAGCGTCGCCAAACGCTGACCGGTCTCTCGACGATCTCCCGCTTAGCCGTTTCCGAGCCCCGGTTCAAGGGAGCGCGCTTCGCGCCACGCTCTAGTTTTGCCTGCTGACGGTCCCTCGCATCGAGGGGACGAACGATGACCTATACCCAAACGGCCCTAACCGGCCGTACCGGCTTTCGACCGTTTACGGCGCGCTCGCGCCAGATCGAGCGGCAGCTCGACAGCCTCGCGCCGATGGCGGCCGCTATCGAACGCAACGCCCTCTATGTCGTGCTCGACGGCGCCAAGGTGGCCCTCGGCCTCGGGACGCCGGCCCTCGAGACGCTGAAGCACCTGATCAGTTACACTCGCCCGGACGACTGGAAGGACGGGCGCACGCCGCTGGCATGGCCGAGCAACTACACCCTCGCAGAACTCGCCGGCGTGACGGAGAGCGGCATCAAGGCCCGCCTCCGCCAGCTTCGCGACCTCGGGCTGGTGATGCCGCGGGACAGTGCCCAAGGCCGCCGCACCGGCCGCAGGGATGCCGCCGGCGTCATCAGCAAGGCGTTCGGCCTCGACCTCTCCCCACTCCGGGTCCGGTTCGCCGAGCTGCGCGCGCTCGCGGACGCCCAGACCGCGCAGTCGAGGCTTTTCAAGGAAGGCAAACAGGAGATCGGCCACGTCCGGCGCATAGTCGGGCAGGCTCTAGCGCAAGCCGCCGATCTGCGGCTGACCGGGCCCCACTGGATAGCGCTCCAGGATGCGATCGACCAGATCGCCGCTATTGCTGCCGGCGCGCGTGCCGCTCGTGACAGCGAGGCTTACCAGGACGCTCTCGATCGGCTGCCCGAGATCGAGCAACTCGTTGGATCGACGTTGGATCGGTTCATGTTTTCTGATGAATTAGACGGGTCAGGGTCAAAATCCTCACCCTTCATACATATACAAACCACTCCCGATTCCATTGAAAATGTACAGGCTAGGCGAGCTTGTAGTTCGATCTCGAGAGGACAGGATCCCATCGAGACGTCTCTTCCGGCCTCTCCGTCCAACAGCAGTTTCAAGGCGAGACCGGCGGAACTTGTCGAGATGTTTCCCACCACCGCCATGTATGTCCGCGCCGAACGACCGGGTTGGCCCGATCTTCATCACGCGGCCTCGCGCTTGCGGCACGATCTCGGCATCCGCGTCGGCACCTGGGTCGACGCGCTCGACAAGCTCGGCCCGGACGGTGCCACGGTAGCGATGATGATTACGGCCGAGCGGCAGGCCAGAAACGAGATACGTCTGACCGCAGGCGCCTATTTCGCAGGCATGGTCGTCAAGGCGAAACAGGACGAGCTGGATCTTGGGCGCAGCCTGTGGGGGTTCCGGACCGATCGTATGGCGAAACATTGAGCAGGGCCGGCGAAGAGCCCAAGCGGCTGGTTGACCATGGACTAGCTTAATCCTGGCTCCCGCCGCGGCGATCGATCAAAGATTTTCCGCTGTCCATTATCGTCATATATTATATATTTGGACGATGACGGTTGGCCTTTTCCAACGCCGTTGGCGGCGAGCTCGGCTATTAGCGGGCCGCCAAACATGACCGGTCGGGCGCTGCTTGGCGGCGCCGCGATCCTTGCTGCGGTCACTCTATGGCATCGGACGCCCGATGCTGATCCGATGTCGAGCGACGGCCGTAGCGCCTGCGAGCGAGCAGGCGCCGGCGTTCTCTGCGATGCCGCCTCGGGGCTTTCGCGGTCGATCCGCAGCTCCGCGCTGATCGCGACATCGGCAACGCGACTGCCGCCGCCGGAAACGCCTGGCGCGGTCGATCCCTTCATCTCCCAGACGAACATCGACGCGACGATCTGCCGACCAGGCTATGCCCGGTCGGTTCGGCCCGCATACGCGATCACCGGCCCGTTGAAGCGCCGGCTGATGGATGCCGAGCATCCGGGCGAGCCGATGGCCGATTACGAACTCGATCATCTCAATCCGATCTCGCTCGGTGGAGCGCCGCGCGATCGACGCGATATCTGGCTCCAGCCACGGCGGGGCCAGGCCAATGCCGGTGACAAAAACGTCCTGGCCTATGTCCTATGGCGGCTGGTCTGCGACCATCGCGTGCCGCTGGCGACGGCGCAGGCCGCGATCCGGCACGACTGGACCCAGGCTTACCAGACCTACGCGACCCCCGCGAATATCACGCGATACCATTACCGCCATCGCGATGCGGAGGGGAATTGATCGGCCCTGGACCGGGCAGATGTCGTCGACTTCAACGAGGAGGTAGTGATGCCGCAGAATATCGCTGAGTTCAGGATCATCGGTCGGATCGGCAAGATCAACGCGCGCGAGAAGGTGACGTACGTGAGCGTTGCCGCCAATTATAACCGGCGCGACGGTGATGAATGGAAGACGGACACCCACTGGAACAGCGTCGTGTGCTTCTCCAATGTCGCGACGCAGATCGAAAGCGCGGGCAAGGGCGATCTCGTTCACGTCACCGGCCGGGTCCGCGAAACCAATCACGGCGAGGGCACTGAAGTGACCTACCGGACCGAGCTGATCGCCGACACTTTCTCCATTCTGACGAAGGCTGACAGCGAGGAAGGCTGATGGAGCGCGGGAGCGGCCTGCGGCACGGCTCTATCGCCGCTTCGCGGCGACCAGGCCCGCAAACGGTCCCCGCCCATGCGGGTGACGATCCTCGCTTGAAGGGGCGTTTGCCGGCCGAAGCCCCTCCCCTTCTGGCTCGGCGCGCACCGGCCCGCGCTGGCGATGCCGGGAAACTTTCTCCTTTCGTCCTGCTCGTGATTGACTCAGAATCTGGCGATGCCGATCCGTCCCGAGCATCGCTGGCTATATCCGATCGACTGGCCCGAGATCAGCCAAATCGTGCGCTTCACACGGGCCGGCGGCCGCTGCGAACATTGTCAGCGCCCGCATGGTCGGCGCGTCGCGCAGCTGCTCGGACCAGAGACCCTGTGGTGGGACACCCGCGAAGGCATGTGGCGCGACAGCCGTGGCCGTCGTGCAAAACGCCTACCCGGTTTCATTCCGCTCGATGCGATCCGGATGACGCGCAGACCCGTCTATCTCGCGACCGCTCACCTCAATCACGACCCGACCTTCAGCGGCCCGAGATGGCGAAATCTGGCGGCGCTTTGCCCGCGCTGCCACATGATCCACGACGCGGTCGAGCACCGCCGGCGTCGTTGGTGGAACGCCTTTCGACGCCGTGCCCTCGGCGATCTCTTCACGGGACGATACAGCTAGGCGCCGATACGTCCGTCGCTGCGCATGGATGCGCAATGGCCGGTCGCGACGGGCGGTCTGGTGACCACGTCATCGGCACCGCGTGGTCAATCTCAATCGCGCGGCCGCGCTCACCGGCCCGGATCATGATCGACCGCGCCTCAGAGGCGAGGGCGCGCTGGCCCGTGCGTTTGACGTGTGCGGGAGCCAGCAGTGACCGAAATCCTCCGAAACCACAGGACGATCGCAATGGCGCGACTGCCGCTGGACGCTGAAGCCCGGGCGAGGAAGATCGTCGAGACGCTGGGCGGCGTCTGGCGGGGCGCGCGCGGCGAGTGCCGGTGTCCGGCGCATGACGACGGCACCCCGAGCCTGTCGGTCCGCCTGGGCGATACCGCCATCCTCTTCCATTGCTTCGCCGGTTGCACGCCGGTCGAGGTGATGAAAGCCCTTCAGCGCAAGCGGCTGCATGATCATGCGTCGGTGGCGATGCCGGCAGGCAAACCCAAGCGCGACATGAGCGCGCTGGCCGCGCGGCTCTGGAATGCGAGCGTGCCGATCGGTGGGACGCTCGCCGAGGAATATCTCATCGCGCGCGGGCTCTCCGGTCCGTTCCCGCGCTGCCTGCGCTTCAACCCGGCCACGGTGCTCGGGTCCGGCGCCGACAAGCGCTTGATGCCCGCGATGATCGCCGCGGTTGAGAACGATCTCGGCGTCGTCGCCGTCCAGCGGACCTTTCTCGATCCGCATGACGTGCTGCGAAAGCCGATCCACACGACCAAGGTGTCGCTCGGCCTGCTCGGTGTCGCGGCGATCCGTCTCGCCCCCGCGACCGACGAGCTAGGTCTCGCGGAAGGCATCGAGGATGCCCGTTCGGCGATCGAGTGGTTCGGCACGCCGACCTGGGCGCTCGCCGGCGTCGAGCGTCTCGCCTTCGTCGCGATCCCCGAGAAGGTGCGCCGCGTAATCGTTTATGGCGACCGCGGCCGTGCCGCCGAACGCCTACTCGAAAAGGCTCGCGCGCATCTCACCGCCAACGGTCGTGAGCTTCTGGTGAAGGTGCCCGAGGCGCACGACGACTGGAACGACGCTTGGCGCGCGCACCTCTCGACGACCTTGCGCGACGCCCGAGCCTGAGGCTGGGCCGCGCAGCCTGCCGACCACGAAACCGCACGCCCGCGCCGCTATAGAGGAGAGGGAGGCCTCCGGCCCTGTTGATCCGGTGATGAGCACCGGGCGACAGAATGGAGACCCTCGATGCGCAC
>CAXTWJ010000038.1:0-13425 GCA_964247925.1 uncultured Sphingomonas sp. | reverse complement strand
TGTTCGAGGACGGCTGCATCGTCCTGAAGGACGCGCCCACCGTCCGCGTGCCGTTTGGCGAGGCGATGCGCGCCGCCGACCTCGACCTGATCGAGGAGCAGGAGACCGCCGTACCCGGCTTCGGCGACATGTGGCGCGGCCTGCACAAGTCGAAGAACACGCACAGCGCGGTCTTCGCCGAGGTCAGGGTCGACGAGGAGCTGGGCGTCGTGCGCGTCACCCGCGTCGTTAACGCCGTCGCGGCGGGGCGGATCATTAACCCCAAAACCGCGCGCAGTCAGATCTTGGGCGGCGTGGTGATGGGGATCGGCATGGCGCTCCATGAGGAGACCTTCTCCGATCACCGGCTCGGCCGCTGGATGAACCACAACTACGCCGAGTACCACATCCCGGCCCATGCCGACGTCGAGGACATCGAGGTGATCTTCGTCGACGAGCCTGACCCGGAGGTCACCCCGCTGGGTGTCAAGGGACTAGGCGAGATCGGAATCGTGGGCACGGCGGCGGCGGTCGCCAATGCCATCTACCATGCGACCGGCAAGCGGGTCCGTTCCCTGCCAATCACGACCGACAAGCTCCTGACCTGATCAGCTAAGATCAGCCTTGTTGTGTCGGTTCTTGATCCGACAACGCACTGGCCAGAACTCGCTACAGTATAAGTACAGGTTTGGCTGAAGTGCTCCGCAGGCGAAAGACATTAATTAGCGATGAAGATGAACGGACGTCCGTTTCTGGAAGCGGCGGAACGTCTTCGAACGGCAGCTTATGAGTTCGCTCAAACTTCAGTGCGTTCGGCCAGCTCAAGCGCGTCCTCCACATCAACACCCAGGTAGCGCACCGTGCTGTCAATCTTGGCATGGCCGAGAAGGATTTGAACGGCGCGGAGGTTGCCAGTTGCCTTGTAGATGATCGAGGCTTTCGTGCGCCGAAGCGAATGCGTCCCGTAATCCTGGGCCGGGAGGCCGATGCCCACTACCCACTCGTTCACGAGGCGGGCATATTGCCGCGTGCTCATGTGCGTCATGTAGTCGTTTCGGCTCGGAAAGACAAAGTCGTTCAGTGTCCCGCCGCGTCGTTCCAACCATGACCGCATCGTCTTTCGTGCCGTGTCCATCAGCTCGAACTGAACCGGACGTTTGGTCTTCTGCTGCACCACAACGGCGCGGTCACGGACGCGCCCGCCGGAGACTACATCGCCGATCCGCACCCTGACCACATCACAGCCGCGCAGCTTGCTATCGATAGCGAAGTCGAACAGCGCTCGGTCGCGCAGTCGCCTATGCTGGTCGAGCCAGAAGCGAATGGCCCAGACCTGCTGCTGTTTCAGCGCACGCTTCGCACCGATCAGCCGGCCCTCGTTCCAGGGTCGGAGTTCGCGAAAGGCGGGGTCCATCGACGAGTGACCCATCGACCATCTCCATCGGGCCGGGTCGGCCGATCGGTCGTACGTAAGCGCGGTAAACCGGCGGTTCGGAAATATGGTAGCTCGGCCGTCGGCGATGCTGAACGAGCGGCGGGTTCCGGGCGCGCCTCGAAATTTCTGAACCGCCGGATTTGGGTCCGAACGGACATTAAACGTCCGACTGCGTACGCCCAATAGGGGACGATCACGTGAAGCTAATCCGATAGTGCCTCGAAGCGGCTGACCGCCTCGCCTCCAGTCACGAATGCGCGACGTCGCCGATTAACCCTCAATGTGCCTTGAAAAACCTTTCGGAGGAGAGCACGTTTTTTCTGTGCTTAGCAGTAGCTAACCACAGGAGGTATGTGGGAGCGACAGCAGTCGCTCTGTGCGCGAGCAGAAGCTCACACCTCACCCGGCGCGAAGCCGGAGCGCACCACGATGATCAACCATCATTGTGAGAGAGCTATGCCGAAAATTTCAACAATCCGGGACCGCAGCTTTGAACGTCAAGCTGGCCTCTGCTTCTACTGTGAGCAACCGATGTGGCGCGCAGATCCGGACGCGTTCGCGCGCCAACAGGGTTTGTCACCCGCCACGGCTCGTTGGCTACAAGCGTCTGCCGAACATCTGCATGCGCGCCGCGACGGCGGCGGTGACGCGGAAACCAACATCGTGGCCGCCTGCGTCTACTGCAATCGACATCGACATATGGCGCGCGTGCCGCTCTCGCCGACCTCGTTTCAACGGAGAGTCAAATCCCGGCTTGCCGCCGGAAAGTGACATGGCGCAAGTCTGGCTTCAGCAACTCTGCCTTCTGCCCGAGTAGCCTGTCTCATCGAAGCGGATGAAGATCGCTACACTGCTGGTTCGTAGCATCATGAACAAACGTCCGGAAATAAGGCACGGCCGTATGGCCGCGAACGACTGAACATGGGTCAATTAGTCGTGACGACCTGTACCTGACCTCCGTTGAAGTCTGCTAGGAAGAGCGTTTGTCCATCTTCGGCAACGCTGATCGAGCGAGGGAAATACGTCGCCGGGACTGACGCCGTCGGCTTTGGCATCCGAGGGTCGGCATCGAGCAAAGCGAGGTTGCCCTTTGCCCTTGCTCCTCCAAAGCGGTTCGAGTTCGCGACGGCCAGCCGCTTGCCACCTGCGAACAGCGCGAGCCCAACCGGTGCCTTGCCGCCACTAGCGGCCACCCCCAGCAGTGCGCGAGCTGGGTCGCTCTCGAGCAGGCCGGTGGAGAAGGCGAGCACTCTGTCATCACCCCGCGCTGCCACCCACACCGTCTGACCGTCAGGCGACACCGTAGCGCGAACAGGTGAGCAACCTGCCGCAGTTGCAGCAACCACCGCGCCGGCGCCTCCCGCTTCAGCCCGAGAAACGTCGATCACCGACAACAACCCGAACGGCTGCGCGGGGCCGTCGCCTTGCCGACAGCCGCCATGCGCCAGCGGCGACACATTTCCGTTAGCCGCCCGCGCGCCCGGACGCACCACTTCGCTCGTCACGTAGAGCCGGCGCCCGTCAGGTGACAAGGCCACGCCGGCAATCGCCGCACCGCCAGTTGCGATGCGGTTCACCAGCCTGCCGCCGGTCGGCGCCCCCGCTGCGTCGTAGGAAAGTGCCACGACAGCAATATGACCGCGCACGTCCTGACCTGATGCGTCTCGAGATATTACGCCGTATTCGTTGGCTACCAAGGCGTAATGCCCATCAGGCGTGACCGCCACGTCCAAGCTACCCTGCCGAGAGCTCTCGCTACCGAGCGGTACCGTGATCGCCTTTGCGTGGCAGCCGTCCATCACCGCCGCGCGGCTGAACAGCCGCAGCCCCGCGTCACCAGCGGCCACGACCAGCGTGCTCTTGTCGGGCGTGATCGCCAACCCCATCACTTGCGCTGCATCGACGGGCTGGAGGCACTTGAACTCAAGCGATCGAGGTGAGGGACCGGCAAATATCCGAAGCCCGGTCGCACTGCCTGGCTTCGCGTTTGAGATGACCGTCACTACAAGCCCGCCCTCCACCGGGAGCGCCGCGAAGGGGTGACCCTCTGTCGGCAGTGCCGATGGGCCCTGCGCGATCGCAGTACCGGCGAACGCGACGACAGCAAGAACCAGTGCTCTCACGACAGCTCCTCAGGTGGATCGCGACATAACGTTCCATACGGACGCGTATTCCCGCAATCAGCGAATCGCGAGGCGCCCCGAGCACAAACTCAGCGGGTCTGCGCTACCGCGCTGGCGCGATGAACGGGCGGCTGCTTTCGGGAACCGGCTGCACACACTCGAACGGCAGATTTTGGGTCCAAACCGACGTTTGCTCGACGAACTCCCGCCGCGTGGGCGCGCGCCGCCAGCATGAACGAAAGGTTCTGAACGTATCCCCTCTCGCATAGTCTGTTCGAGCTCGGTTAAGCAGCAGGCGCGAATGGATCGTAGCTGCCGAAGCTCCAAGCGTTACCCTCGGGATCACGAGCGCCGTAGCCGCGGCCACCGTAATCCTGATCCCGCGGCTCCATGAAGATGACCGCACCGGCTGCCTGTGCGCGCGCGGCATGTGCATCGACGTCTTGGACGACCACATAGGCCGACTGCGTGTTTCCTCCGGCCGCGGCAACGGACACCATGGGCGCGGCTCGACCGAACTCCCCGCCCTGCGCGGTGCTGAGCATGATCATCTGCCCATCCCGGACCAATTGGGCATGCTGGATGATCCTGGCGTTCTGCGGATCTTCGAACACTGCGCGGCGCTCGAAGCCGAACGCTGCGCAGAGGAAGTCGATAGCTCGTGGCGCATCTTCGTACTGCAGGCAGGGTATGATGGCGGAACGGTTAGGCATGGTGGTCTCCTCCTCGGCTCTCCCGCCCCTACCGCGCTGTCCCTGCGCCGGGATTGTAGATTTGGGCGATCAGCCTCGCACGCCCCCGCCGTCGGGAAGCAGCCGGGCGCGGAGCGCGCCCGGCGTGGTGCCGGCGAGCCGGCGGACGTCATGGGTAAGATGCGCTTGGTCGGCATAGCCGGCATCGGAGGCCAGTGCGGCGAGCGACGCGTGCGGCTCGCGCTGCATCGCCCCCGTAAAACGTTCGAAGCGGGCAAGTCGGCTGAAGTGGGCCGGTCGCATGCCGGCATGGTCGCGGAACCAGGTGGCAAGGCGCTTGCGGCTCCAGCCGAGCGCGTCCGCAGTGGCGGACACGCTCTCGCGGCGCAGTCTGTGCATTATGTGCGCCATTCTGCCGTTCTGCTCGGCCGCTACGCTCAACCGCTTCGCCAAAAACGCGTCCAGGACGTCGAACTGAGCGTCGGTCGAGCCGCTCGCGAGAAGACGGCCGCCGAGCTCCTCCGCGTCCGACCCAAGCACTTGGTCGAGCGTCACGGTTCGATCGGCAAGATTTGCGACCGAGACGCCAACCGTGCGGGCCAGTTCATTGATCGGCATGAACACGTGGATGCCCTCCATGGCACCGGTAGACCGGGACAGGGACGTGCCCTGGGCCATCCCGCCGACAAATCCCTCGCCGGCGTGCAGGCGGATCAATCCTCCGCTTGCATCGGTGATCTCGAGCGTAGCCCCCAGATTGATGATGAAGACGCCGCCTGTCGACGCCAGTTCCTGTCGTGTATCGAAGCTGCCGGTGCTCTCGCGCCACCAGCTGTACCGCATTGCCGCTCCGGCGAGCGCGGGGGACGGGGCAGCGTCGGCCATCTCCCACGAGTCCACCCCGTTGTCGAACGAGCGGGCATGTGAGAACCGCGTCATCGCCAACATCCAGGCAGATCAGCCGCCGTGGTGAGCCAGCGCGTGCGCCACGACCGCGTTGGCGTGGCCATGACCCAGGCCGTGATCGGTCTTCAGCATCGCCACCAGCTCCATGTGTTTCGCAGGCAGGTGCTGGCGTACAATGTCCAGCCACTCACCGATCGGGCGACCGTATTTCTTCTCGATCGACGGAAAATAAGAAGCCGGACCCTTCGCCTCACTTGCCATGTGCTGAATCCTCAATCGCGCAACACGCATTGATGCCCACTCGCCGACCCTCCGTCCAGACTTCAGCTCCAAGCTGAACAAGCGTCCGCTTCCGGCAGCCGGTAGAGGCGGCTGGAATGGCCGCAAGTGGGTCATCGATGAAGTAACGGCGACGCCGACAACGGGCCGTCTTGAGATGGTCCAAATGACTATCTGCAACCGGACTACCCGACGTGGTGACAGCGTGGCCTGTCGCAACCACATGATCTCGCAGCACTTAGGTGGGAACGGGCCAGTGATCGGTAACGTTACCCGCCCATTCGATATGTGAGAAGCGCCCATGAACGTCCGACTCAAGCCGATCGCCGATCAGGTCGTGGTAATTACCGGCGCATCGTCGGGGATCGGGCTCGCGACGGCGCGCCTCGCCGCTGAGCGCGGCGCGAAGCTGGTTCTGGCGGCGCGGAGCGACGGCGCGCTTCGGCAGCTAGTCGAAGAGGTTCGTGGCAATGGCGGGCAGGCGATCCATGTCGTTGCCGACGTTGGCCAGGAGGATGACGTGCGCCGCATCGCTAGCGAGGCCGAAGCCGCGTTCGGCCGCGTCGACACGTGGGTCAACAATGCCGGCATCGGTCTATACGGCCGTCTGGAAGAGACCCCGGTCGACGACATGCGCAAGCAGATGGGGACCAACTACTGGGGCCAGGTCTATGGTTCGCTCGAAGCGGTGAAGCTGCTGCGTCGCCACGGCGGCGGCGCGATCATCAATGTCGGCAGCGAGGTGTCCGAGCGCGGCATCCCGCTTCAGGGCAGCTACTGTGCGACCAAGCATGCGGTGAAGGGCTTCACCGAAGCGCTCCGCATGGAACTGGAGTGGGACAAGGCGCCCATCTCGGTTACGCTGGTCAAGCCGGGCCAGATCGACACGCCGTTCCCCGTCAATGCCAAGAACCATCTGTCGTCCGAGCCTCACCACGTGCCGCCCGTCTACGCTCCCGCCGTGGTGGCGGAGACGATCCTGCATGCGGCGGTGAAGCCGGTGCGCGACATCTACGCGGGCGGCGGTGCCAAGGGTATGGCGACAATGGCGCATCTGGCGCCCGGCGGCATCGACAAGCCGATGGAGAAGATGGTCATTCCCGGCACGCCTAGCGGTCGACCGCCGCTCCGGCCGATAGAGCGCAATGGGCTCGACCATGCCACCGAGCGGCTGGAGGAGCGTGGAAACTACGAAGGCCATGTCATGCAGACGAGCCTCTACACCAAGGCAGCGCTCAATCCGCTCGCCACCGCGGCGGCGCTGATCGGCACCGGTGCCGCGTTGTTTGCGGCGCGCAAGCTCCTGCCGCATCTACCCGCCAGAGTCGGCGGCATCGCCGGCAACACGATGGCGAAGGCGCTGCACATCACCCTGGAGGCGCGCTCTGGTAAGGAGGATGAGGTCGCGGCGCTGCTCGCAGGCATCCTGGCGGAGGTGGAGCGCGAGCCGGCCACGCGGCCATGGTTCGGCCTACGCCGCAACGGCTCGACCTTCGAGATCTTCGAGGCGTTCCCGGACGAGGCCGGCCGCGAGGCGCATCTGACCGGCAAGGGCGCGGCGCTGCTGATGGAACGGTCAAACGCCCTGCTCGCCAGGCCTGCGCGGATCGATCGGCTGGATGTGCTGATGCGCAAGGGCGAGGTCGCGGGCGCTGCCCAAGTCACCGCGCCGACGGCGGTGGCTACGAATTCCGAACCGAGTTAGGATTTCACATCGAGCAGAACTCACGCCCAAACTCGGGCCGATGCGAGGTGGCAATCAGCCCTGCTCGTCGGCTTCGCTCAGTGGATCGTCCGGCTCCTCACCCTTTTTGTAGCGGGGTGCCATCGGCGGAAGCAGGTAGCTGAGCGTGGCGATCGCGATGACGGCCATCCCGATCTTCCAGGGGCCGATCGCCACGAGGACCACCCCCAGTACGCAGGCGATCGTCGTTCCTGCATATCTCCAACTCACGCCCCCCACGTAATCAGGCGCCAGCCTCGGATCGAGCAGGCCACGCCTGACGGCATAGCGCCATCGCGCGAACCAGATGATCGTCGGCGCCGTCAGCGCGCCGCTGTAGACGAGCGCCGCGACGCGACCGCTGGCCGGATCGTCGAAATGCTCCACGAATGGCCGCGTCGGAAACGGCGTGAGGCTCACCGCCGCGAGGAACAGCAACGTCAGTAGATTGAAGCCGTGGTCGGTCTTTTTCGTGATCTTACCGCTGAAGTGGGAGTACCCCCAGTACAATCCGATGACCGCCCAGCTCAGCGCGTAGGCGGCGTAGTGCGAGCCAAGGCCGGCAAAGGCCGCCGCCAGATCGCCGCCCGGCTTCGTTTCCGGAGCCTTGAGATCGACGACGGGCAGGGTGATCGCGATCGCCAGCACCGCGTCGCTGAACGCTTCGAGCCGATCAGTCTTGCGCTCGGATCCTTCGGTGGTTGAGGCCATTTCGCGACGCTACTCCGTCGTGCGACGTGGGCAAGGCCGAACAGGGCAGCGGAAGACGGGCACATCGATGCATGAGTGCATGGTCCCGCTAAGGAGGTCCGACCACCGGTCATCCGAGCCGCGTGAGCTCTGAGGTGCGGTGAGGCGCCCCCCCCTAGGCGTCAGCTGGCGGTAGCTCGGTGCGGCAGCTTCCAGCCCGGCCTGACGAAGTGACACGTGTAGCCGTTCGGAGTCCGCTCCAGATAGTCCTGATGCTCGGGCTCGGCCTCCCAGAAGTCGCCGAGCGGCGACAGCTCGGTCTTGACGGTGCCGGGCCACAGCCCCGACGCGTCGACGTCCGCAATCGTGTCCTCGGCGACGCGCTTCTGCTCGTCGTTCGCATAGAAGATAGCGGAGCGGTAGCTCGCGCCGACATCGCCGCCCTGCCGGTTTCTCGTGGTCGGATCGTGGATCTGGAAGAAGAACTCCAGCAGCGCGCGATAGCTGGTCCGGGCGGGATCGAAGACGATCTCGATCGCCTCAGCATGGTTGCCGTGGTTGCGATAGGTGGCGTTCGGCACCTCGCCGCCCGAATAGCCGACGCGGGTGGATACCACCCCCGGCAACCTGCGGATCAGGTCCTGCATGCCCCAGAAGCAGCCTCCGGCCAGTGCGGCCTTCTCGGTGTTCATGCCACCTCCTCCACTTGGGGCAGATAGCGGCCGTATCCCTCGGCCGCCATGTCGCTGCGGTGGACGAAGCGCAGCGAGGCGGAGTTGATGCAATAGCGCAGGCCGCCGCGATCGCGCGGACCGTCGTCGAATACGTGGCCCAGATGGCTGTCGCCGTGCTTCGAGCGCACTTCGGTCCGCTTCATGAACAGCGACCGGTCGACCACTTCGGCGACGTTGGCCGGCTCGATCGGCTTGGTGAAGCTCGGCCAGCCGCAGCCAGATTCGTACTTGTCCGAGCTCGCGAACAGCGGCTCGCCAGAGACGACGTCGACATAGATACCCGGCTCCTTGTTGCCGAGCAGCGACCCCGAGCCGGGACGCTCGGTCCCGTTTTTCTGGGTGACGCGGAACTGCTCGGGCGTGAGCGCGGCGACCGCCTCGTCGGTCTTGCGATAGCTTGGTGTCTGGTTGTCCATGGAGCCGATGTGGTGAGGGTTCCGCTCGATGTCGAGAACCCTGGAGCGGTTCCGGTTCAGCACTCGCCCAACAGACGTCGGTACTCGTCCTCGGCATGGCCGTAGGTGTCGCCGGCAAGCTGCATCAGCCTACCGCGGTCGCGCACAACGACCCTGCCACGCGTGGAGCGGATCGCCCCGTCCTCCTCCAGCCGGTGCAACGCGTCGGTCACGCTGCTCCGCCGGACGCCGAGCATGAGCCGGAACTCCTCGTGCGTCATGCAGACCTCGTCCTCGTGCACGCGATCGTGGTAGAGCAGGATCCAGCGCGCCATCCGCCGATCGATTGTGTGGGCCAGCGACGAGAGGATCGTTCGGCTCATCTGGATCATGAAGATGTTTGCGAAGCCCAGCAGGACCCGGCGCAGCGTCGGGCTGGCGTCGACGGCGGCCAGTAGCGCGCCGGTCGGCATGCGCAGCGCCTCGCCGTGCTCGGCGCGCATGACCAGGTCGTGAGGCCGGCGATCATCGCCGAGCAACGTCGGCCAGCCGAGGAAGCCCTCCGATCCGACTAGGCCGACCGCGTAGCGCCGATCGGCCTCGAGCGCGTCGAGCACGCCCGCGATTCCTTCCAGCAGGAAGCAGACCGTCTCGATCGGCTCGCCGCTGCGGGCGATCACGTCGCCGTTGGCGAACGGCGCCGGCGTCAGGTGCGGCGTGAGCAGCGCGAGATCGCGCGCAGGCAGTCGGCGCAGCAGTCCGTTCCTGTGCGTCGCCGGCGCCGCTTCGGCGACGTCCTCCCGATCGTGCAGCTGCACCGCTTGCCCTTGCGCCATGGTGTCGGACTACTCGTTCCGTCGCGGCTAGGCGAGGCACGATCTGCCCGGTTTCGCACAGAAACCGAACACGGCAACGATGGTTTTCTGGGAGTGCAGCCTCGACAGCGTGCAGGCATGGCCGCTCGTTCGCCATTGATTGCACGCGGGCAAATCACCGGAGGACGACATGGCCTACATCAAGACGCGCGACGGAACGGAACTGTTCGTCAAGAGCTGGGGCGAGGGACGCCCGGTAATCCTGACCCACGGCTGGCCGTTATCCGCGGACATGTGGGACGCGCAGTCGATGGCGCTGGCGAAGGCCGGCTACCGCGCGATCGCGTATGACCGCCGCGGGTTCGCTCGGTCGGGCCAGCCCTGGCAGGGCTACGATTACGACACCTTCGCCGACGACCTCGCCGACGTGATGCAGGAGACCGGCGCGACCTCCGACGTGACGGTGGTCGGCTTCTCGATGGGCGGCGGCGAGGTCGCGCGCTACATGAGCCGGCACGGCGGCAAGGGCGTGATCGGTGCCGGGCTGGTCTCGTCGGTTGTGCCCTACCTGCTCCAGACCGACGACAACCCGGACGGCGTGCCGGAGGAGACGCTGCAGCAGATCGCGCAGGGCGTCGAGCAGGACCGCGCCCACTTCTTCCGGCAGACCTTCTTCCCGCAATTCTTCGGCGTCGGCTTCATAAGCAGCCCCGTCAGCGAGGAGGTGCTGGACATGACGACCGGCACCGCGCTTCATGCCGGCCTGTGGCCGACGCTCGCGTCGGCGCAGGCGTTCGGGCACACCGACTTCCGCCCCGACTTGCCCGCGATTACCGTACCGACGCTGATCGTCCACGGCACGTCCGACAAGACGGTGCCGATCGAAACGTCGGCCCGCGCCGCCGCCCGCGGCATCCGGCAAGCGCAGCTGGTCGAGTATGACGGCGAGCCGCATGGGCTGAACGTGACCGCGAGCGACCGGCTGACGCGCGACCTGCTGACGTTCCTCGGTGCGTAAGCCGGACCGCCCTCGGCGCAAGGAGATCACATGACGCAACAGCCTACCACCCTCGCGAGGGTGGCGACGGGTGCGGCGGCCGGCCTCGTCGCCGGTGTGGTCGCCTCGCTGGTCATGGACCGCTTCCAGGCCCTGACCCAGCCGTCGTCGGCCGATGAGGGCGAGCCCGCGACCCAGCAGGCCGCCGACGCGGTCGCGCGGGACGCGACCGGCGAGCCGCTGTCCGACGACACCAAGCCGATCGGCGGGCAGGCCGTTCACTATGGTCTCGGCGCCGCGCTGGGGCTGAGCTACGGCATCGCCGCGGAGTTCGCGCCTCGGGTCACCACCGGCCTCGGCACGATCTACGCGACCGGGGTCTGGGCGCTGCTCGACGAGGCGGCGGTGCCGGCGGTCGGGCTGGGCGATCCGCCGTGGAAGTCGCAACCCGCGGTGCAAGCCTATGGCCTCGTGTCGCATCTCGTCTTTGGCGTGTCGGCCGAGCTGACCCGCCGCCTCGCTCGCGCTGCACTGGAGAGCGCCTCAGGCCAACATATTTCTCGAAAGGACCATCGATGATCAACGCGCTCGGCTACGCCGCCAACCATTCCTTCACACGGCTGAAGCCGCTCAAGATCGAGCGCGCCGAGGCCGGTCCGGACGAGGTGCAGATCGATGTGCTGTACTGTGGCGTTTGCCATTCGGACATCCACCAGGTCGAGAACGACTGGGGCAACACCGTCTACCCGTGCATGCCAGGCCACGTGATCGTCGGCCGCGTCGTCGCGGCGGGCGCGAACGTCACGCGACACGCCGTCGGCGATTTGGTCGGCGTCGGCTGCATGATCGACAGCTGCCGCCAGTGCGCGCCCTGCCGAGAGGGCGACGAGCACTTCTGCGAAGGACACAACAGCTGGCTCGCGACCTATAATGGCCCGATGAAGCCAGCGGCGATGACCTACGACGGCGTCAACACCTACGGCCAGGACAACACGTTTGGCGGCTATTCCAATACGGTCGTGGTGAAGGAGGATTTCGTCCTCAAGATTCCCGCCAACCTTCCGGTCGAAGCGGCGGCGCCAATCCTCTGCGCGGGCGTGACGACCTATTCGCCGCTCAAGCATTGGGGCGTCGGGCCGGGCAAGAAGGTCGGCATCGTCGGTTTGGGCGGGCTGGGCCACATGGCGGTGAAGCTGGCGGTGGCGATGGGTGCGGACGTGACGGTGTTCACGACCGACAAGGAGAAGCTAAATGCAGCCAAGGCGCTCGGCGCGGGCGCGGCGGTGCTGGAGAACGACAAGGACGCGCTGAAGGAACTGGAGCTCACCTTCGACTTCATCCTCTCGACTATCCCCGAGAAACACAAGGTCGACCCGTTCATCAATCTTCTGAAGCGCAACGCGACCTACTGCGCGTGCGGCGCACTGGCCGAGATGCCGGGCTACAACAACCAGGAGATGATCATGCACCGCCGATCGCTCGCCGGATCGCTGATCGGCTCGATCCGGGAGACGCAGGAGGTGCTCGACTTCTGCGCTGAGCACGGCGTCGCTCCCGACGTGCAGGTGATCCCGATCCAGGAGGTCAACGAAGCCTACAAGAAGGTCAAGAACGAGGAAGTGCGCTTCCGCTACGTCATCGACATGGCGTCGCTCCACCAGGAGATGGAGCAGGCGGCGTGAACGGCCGCCGCATGGTCGGCGCAGTCGGCGGCGCGCTGGTGGCGGGCCTCGCGCTGACCGCCATGACGATGGCGCAGGAGAGGAAGACCGGTAAGCCATCGGAACTCACCGATCTGGAGCGGACCGGCGCGGCGAAGCTGGGCGCGGACACGCCGCCGGCCCTCAGTCCGCCCGACGCGCGCGAGCAGAAGATCGCGCAGGGTGGGCACCTGCTTCTTTCCGCGCTCGCGGGCGCCGCCTATGCGGCGGCCACCGACGACGACGCCGTCGTGCTGCCGAGCGGCATCGGGTTCGGCCTCGCCTTCTACGCCGCCGCGCACTGGGTCACCGGACCCGCGCTCGGCCTCAAGCACCCGGAATGGAAGTCGGACCTGAGGACGATCGGCATGCACACGATGAACCACGTCCTGTTCGGGCTCGCCACCGCCGCCGGCGCCAAGGCGTCGACGCGCGCGTTGTGATCCTCTCAATGAAGGCTCGCGCCCGATGCCGATGACCCGCACCGCCGACCTGACCACCACCTACACCGACCGCGGGCCGCGCAATGGTCAGCCGGTGCTGCTGCTCCACGGCTGGCCCGACGACGCCACGACATGGGACGCGGTGCTGCCTCACCTGCACGAGGCGGGGCTGCGGACGATCGTGCCGACGCTGCGCGGCTTCGGCGACACGCGGCTGGCCGACGGCGCGCCGCGCACCGGCGACAGCGCGATGCTGGCGATCGACGCGATCGCACTGCTGGACGCGCTCGGCGTCGAGCGCTTCATGGTCGCGGGCCACGACTGGGGCTCGAACGCCGCCGAGGCATTGGCGGTCGGCTGGCCCGACCGGGTGGCCCGGATGGCGCAGCTCTGCAGCCCGCCACGGCTCGGCGGCGTTCCGACGCCCCCGTTCGAGCAGGCGCAGCGGCAAAGGGATCATTGGTTAATGGCGACCGCGCGCAGCGAGGCGGCGATCCGCGACGACCCCCCCCGC
>CAXTWJ010000037.1:0-13670 GCA_964247925.1 uncultured Sphingomonas sp. | reverse complement strand
GTGTCGAAGAACGGCGGCAACCTCGGCGCGTCGGGCTCGGTCAGCCACGGCTTCGATCGGATGGGCCTGATCACCTATCCCGCGTCCGCCGGTGACGCGGACACGGTGTTCGAGGCGGCGCTGGAAGCGGGGGCGGAGGACGTCACCTCGACCGAGGACGGCCACGAGGTGTGGACCGCGATAGCCGACCTGCACGAGGTCGCCAAGGCGCTGATCCCGAAGCTCGGCGAGGCGGAGGGCGCGAAGCTCGCCTGGAAGCCGCAGACGATGGTTGCCGTGGACGAGGGGGACGCGGCGACGCTGTTCAAGCTGATCGACACGCTGGATGATGACGACGACGTGCAGACGGTGTGGGGAAATTACGACGTCTCGGACGAGGTGATGGAGAAGCTGGGATGAGTGCCATCCCCCTACCCGCTTGCGGGAGGGGAGCCATGATCATCCTCGGCCTCGACCCCGGCCTCGGCACCACTGGCTGGGGCGTGATCCGGGCCGAGGGCAACCGCCTGCGCCACCTCGCCAACGGCCGGCTTCGCACCGCGACGACCGACAGCCTAGCGCGCCGCCTGGCCCATCTCGACACGATGCTCGCCGCGCTCCTCGCCGATCACGCGCCCACCGCCGCCGCGGTGGAGGAGGTGTTCGTCAACAAGAACGGTCAATCGACGCTGAAACTGGGGCAGGCGCGCGGCGTGGTCCTGCTCGGCGTGGCGCGCGCCGGGATCGAGCCGGGCGAGTATGCCCCCGCCGTCATCAAGAAGGCCGTCGTCAGTGTCGGCGCGGCGGAGAAGGCGCAGGTCCACGCCATGGTGGCGCGCCTGCTGCCCGGTGTGGCGATCGACGGCCCCGACGCCGCCGACGCGCTGGCGGTCGCGATCTGCCACGCGCACCATCTGGCGAGCGCGCGGGCGCGGGGCTGAGCCCTTTCCTACACGGCCCGCCTATGCCTAGGGTCGGCGGTAACCGCTCGGCCGCGTATCGGGCGAAAGGTCACAAGGGGACCGTGTAGGATGCGACTTTCCGAGCGACATGATGGCATCCCGGGGCACGATCGGTGATCGCGCACCTGAAAGGTCGGCTGGAGGCGACCGGGCTCGACCACGCCGTGATCGACGTCGGCGGCGTCGGCTATCTTGTCGGTGCCTCGTCGCGCACGCTGGCCGCGCTGGGACCGGTGGGCGAAGCGGCGACGCTGCATACAGAGATGCTGGTCGCGGAGGACTCGATTCGCCTGGTCGGCTTCGCGCGGGCCGACGAGCGCGACTGGTTCCGGCTGCTGACAGGCGTGCAGGGCGTCGGCGCCCGCGTCGCGCTGGCCATCCTGTCCGCGCTCGAGCCCGCCGACCTGTCGCGCGCGATCGTCGCGCAGGACAAGGCCAGCGTCGCGCGCGCGAACGGTGTCGGCCCCAAGCTCGCCGAACGCATCGTGCGCGAGCTGAAGGACAAGGTCGGCGGGGTCGCGCTCGGGCCGTCGGCCGCGACCCAGGCCGCCCCGGCGGGCGCGGGTGCCGACGCGGTCAGCGCCCTCCTCAATCTCGGCTTCCGCCCCGCCGAAGCCGCCAGCGCCGTCGCCGGCGCCGATGAGGAACTGGGTGCGGGCGCGACGCTCGACGCGCTGGTCCGGCTGGCGCTAAGAAGGGCCAGCAGATCATGACCGATAACATCGCCGCCCGCCCCGACTTCACCAACGTGCTGCAGGAGCCCGACCGCATGATTGACGAACCCGAGGCGCCGCACGTTCATCATGCGAAGAGCGGCGTCGCTTGGCTCGATCTAGCGCTCGCGGTCGCGGTGCTCGCATTGTCCGCGGCGTCGCTGCTGACCGCTCAGCATACCGGGCACACGATGGAGAAGCTGGTCGAAGAGAACAGCCGGCTCGTACGGGCCAACGCTACGCCCGTGTTGCAATTCTTGAGCGGTAATGTCGGCGACAGCGGTCGAGAGCTGACCCTGACCGTCGCGAATGTCGGCACCGGCACGGCGCGGGTTATCTGGTTCGAGGTGAAACGCAACGGCCGCGCCCGCCGGGATGCCGAGGACCTGATCGAGTATTTACCCAAACCGTCTGAACGGGATTATGTCCCGACACGGCCAGTCGGCGGCACGTACTTTCCAGCCGATGAGTCGCGTCGCTTTGTTGGATGGAAATATCCTGCCGGGGCGATGAGCCGCGCGAAGTGGGACGCATTCGATCGCGACCGTCAGCAGGGGCGGGTGACCGCATCGGCTTGTTTCTGTTCCGTGCTCGGGGAGTGCTGGGTGTCGTCGCTACTGGCCGACACGCCCCGCTCCGTGACGACCTGCGAACCGGCCGGACATCTTAATTTCAGCGGCTGAGGTGACCGACGATCGCCTCCTCGCCGCGTCCCGCAAGCCGGAGGACATCGACGCCGCCCTGCGCCCGAAGTCGCTCGACGACTTCGTCGGCCAGCACGCGGCGCGCGAGAACCTGCGTGTTTTTATCGCCGCCGCCCGCGCGCGTGGCGAGGCGCTGGACCACGTCCTGTTCTTCGGCCCGCCGGGGCTGGGCAAGACCACGCTGGCGCAGATCGTCGCGCGCGAGATGGGCGTCGGCTTTCGCGCCACCTCCGGCCCGGTGATCGCCAAGTCGGGCGACCTCGCGGCGCTGCTCACCAATCTCGAGGACGGCGACGTCCTGTTCATCGACGAGATCCACCGACTGCAGCCTGCGGTGGAGGAGGTGCTCTATCCGGCAATGGAGGACCGCGCGCTTGACCTGATGATCGGAGAAGGGCCGTCCGCGCGCTCGGTCCGCATCGACCTGCCGCGCTTCACGCTGGTCGGCGCGACGACGCGCCAGGGGCTGCTGACCACGCCGCTGCGCGACCGGTTCGGCATTCCCGTGCGGCTCCAGTTCTACACGGTGGACGAGCTGACCCGCGTCGTCACCCGCGCCGCGGGGCTGCTCGACCTCGCCGTCTCGCCCGACGGCGCCGCCGAGGTCGCGCGCCGCTCGCGGGGGCCGCCCCGCATCGCTGGCCGCCTGCTCCGCCGGGTGCGCGCCTTCGCCCCTGCCGCCGGACCCGAGCTGGTGAACGCGACGGCCGCTGCTGCCGCGCTCAACCGGCTGGAGGTGGACAAGCTAGGCCTCGACGCGATGGACCGGCGCTACCTGACGATGATCGCCGACATCTACCGCGGCGGTCCAGTTGGCGTGGAGACGCTGGCGGCCGGCCTGTCCGAACCGCGCAACACGATCGAGGAGGTGATCGAGCCATATCTGATCCAGCTCGGCCTCGTCGCCCGCACCGCGCGCGGCCGCTGCCTCAACGCCGGCGGCTGGAAGCACCTGGGCCTGAATCCACCCGCCGGCGCGCAGGACGGGCTGTTCGACGGATAGACCTCGCCGGGCATGCGTTGGGGCGCGCGTAGGAGATCGCCCCCATGAAGATCGTCGCGCTGGAAGAGCATTTCGTCACCCCCGAGCTGGTTCGCGCCTGGGAGGGGCTTAGCGGGACCGAGCGCCATGACGCGCTCGATCAGATGGCGATGCCCGACATCCACGACCGCCTGCTTAACTTCGACGACCAGCGGATCGCGGCGATGGACGCGGGTGGCGTGACGACCCAGGTGCTGTCACTGACCACGCCCGGCGCGCAGAACCTCGCGTCCGACGAGGCGGTGCGGGTCGCGGCGAACGCAAACGACCAGCTCGCGGCGGTGATCGCCCGGCATCCCGACCGGTTCGGCGGTTTCGCCGCGCTCGCCACGCCCGCGCCTGATCAGGCGGCGCGCGAGCTGCAACGCGCGATCAAGGAGCTGGGCCTCGACGGCGCGATGCTGAACGGCCGCACGGGCGATCGCAACATCGACGACCCCGCGCTGGAGCCGATCTGGAAGACGGCGGCCGCCCTGCGAGCGCCGATCTACATTCACCCACAGCTGCCAGTATGCCCGGTGCGCGACCAATATTACGCCGGGCTGGGCACGATGATCGACCAGGTATTGGCGCAGGCCGCGATTGGCTGGCATTACGAGACGGGCGTGCAGCTGCTCCGCCTGATCCTGGCGGGCACGTTCGATCGCCACCCGGAGCTGCAGGTCATCGTCGGTCACTGGGGCGAGGCCGTGCTGTTCTACCTCGAGCGTATCGCCACGCTGGACAAGGTCGCGGGGCTGAAGCGCCCGATCATCGACTATTTCAGGAACAACGTGTCCGTGACGCCGAGCGGTATATTCAGCCAGCGCTACTTCGGCTGGACGCGTGAGGTGCTGGGGATCGAGCGCATCCTGTTCGCGACCGACTACCCCTACGTCCCCGAGTCGAAGGCGGGCGCCCGCGCATTCCTCGACGCCGCCCCGCTCAGCCGGTCCGATCGCGAGGCGGTAGCCCACGGCAACTGGGACCGCCTGCGCGCCGGCATCAGGCGCTGAGCAGCGGAGCCGGCGACACCGGCGTTCCTCGCATGGACGCCGGCGCGCCTGGCCCAAGCATTTGTTGCGTGGCACCCTGACCGGGGCTCTGCTAGCCCCGTTCCATGCCCTCCGCCGCCGCGTCCGCCCGCGAAATCCTGACCCGCCTGCACGACGTGATGGCGGCGCGCTCGACGGCGCAGGCAAAACTGAACGCCGTCACCAACATCATCGGGGAGGCGATCGACAGCGAGGTCTGCTCGATCTACCTGCTGCGCGAGGGCGTGCTGGAGCTCTACGCCACGAGGGGCCTGGCGCAGGAGGCGGTGCACGTCACCAAGCTGGCACTGGGCGAGGGGCTGGTCGGCACGATCGCCGAGCAGGTGGAGGTGCTCAACCTCGACGAGGCGGCGAGCCACCCCGACTTCCTCTACAAGCCCGAGACGGGAGAGGAACGCTTTCACTCCTTCGCCGGCGTGCCGATCATCCGGCGCGAGCGCGCGGTGGGCGTGCTCGCCGTCCAGCACGCGGAGCAGCGCCGCTACGCCGACGTCGAGATCGAGGCGCTGCAGACGGTCGCCATGGTGCTGTCGGAGCTGATCGCGAACGCCGGGCTGATCGACACCGCCGCGACCACCGGCGCGAAGCCGCAGCAGACCGCGTCCGTCCGCATCACCGGGCAGAAGCTGGTGGAAGGCATGGGCGCGGGGTATGCCGTGTTTCACCAGCCGCGTGTGGTGGTCGAGCACACCGTCGCCGAGGACACCGACGCCGAGCGCCACCGCGTGTATGCCGCGTTCGACAAGATGCGCGAGCAGATCGACCGCATCGCCGCGCAGGCGGAGTTCGGCGTCGGGGGCGAGCATGAGGAGGTGCTCGCGACCTACAAGATGTTCGCCTATGACGAGGGCTGGTCCAGGCGCATCAACGAGGCGATCGACTCCGGCTTAACCGCGGAGGCCGCGATCGAGCGCGTGCAGCAGCGCACGCGCCAGCGGATGCGCCAGATCGACGATCCCCTGCTCGCGGATCGGATGCACGATCTGGAAGATCTGTCGAACCGGCTGCTCCGCATCGTGTCGGGGCAGATGGGCACGGCCGCGCAGCTGGGCCTGCGCCAGGACACGATCCTGATCGCGCGCAACCTGGGGCCGGCCGAGCTGCTGGAGTATGACCGCCGGCGGCTGAAGGGCGTGGTGCTGGAGGAGGGGTCGCTGACCGCGCACGTCACCATCGTCGCGCGCGCGATGGGCGTGCCCGTGCTCGGGCGCGCGCGAGACATCCGGCGCCAGGTGGCGGACGGCGACCTGCTGCTGCTCGACGTGACCGACGGCTCCTGCTTCGTGCGCCCGTCGGCGACGATGGAGGAAGCCTTCGAGGGCAAGGCGGCGCTGCGGCAGAAGCGTCGCGCGGCGTTCGCGGCGCTGCGCGACGTGCCGCCGGTGACGCGCGATGGCCAGCGCGTGACGGTGATGGTCAATGCCGGCCTGCGTGACGACGTCGCCGCGCTCGACTCGACGGGCGCGGACGGCATCGGGCTGTTCCGCACCGAGTTCCAGTTCCTGGTCTCCGCCACTTTGCCCCAGCGCGAGCGCCAGCAGCGTCTGTACCGCGAGGTGCTGGAGCAGGCCGGCGAGCGTCCCGTGATCTTCCGCACCGTTGATATCGGCGGCGACAAGGCGCTGCCCTATCTCAAGGAGCACGGGACGGACGAGGAGAACCCGGCGATGGGCTGGCGCGCGCTGCGCCTGTCCCTCGAGCGCGACGGATTGATGAAGGCGCAGGCGCGCGCGCTGATCGAGGCGGGGGCGGGGCGCACGCTCCATGTCATGTTCCCCATGGTCAGCGAGCCGTGGGAGTTCGCGGAGGCCCGCGCGCTGTTCGAGGCGCAGCGCTCCTGGGTTGGCGGCCGCGGCAAGCGGCTACCCGCCGACATCCGTTACGGCGCGATGCTGGAGGTGCCGGCGCTCGCCGAACAGCTCGACATCCTGCTGCCCCAGCTCGATTTCCTGTCCGTCGGCACCAACGACCTGACCCAGTTCCTGTTCGCCGCCGACCGGGCCAATCCCAAGTTGGCCGAGCGGTACGACTGGCTGTCGCCCTCCATCCTGCGCTTTCTCCGCCGCGTGATCCAGCCGGCGCGCGTCGCGGGCGTGCCGCTGGCGGTGTGCGGGGAGATGGGCGGGCGCCCGCTGGAGGCCATGGCGCTGATCGGGCTGGGGATCGAGCGGCTGTCGATCACGCCCGCCGCCGTGGGCCCGATCAAGGCGATGGTGCGCAGCCTCGATCGTGCCGCGCTGGCGAGGCGGCTGGACGAGTGGCTGGCCGCGCCGCCACGCGACCTGCGCGCCGAGCTTATTGCCTGGGCAAGCGAGCAGCGCGTCGAACTGGCCTGAGCACACGACCGGCGGGCGGGGCGGCTCGATTGACTTGGGTTGGCGGCTCTGAAAGGAAGTGGTCGCGGTTGAGCTGGCCGCGTCGGAGAGATGAATGGACGAGCCTGCCGGCCCCGTGACCGCGTCGGAACGCGTCGGCGACACCCTGCGCGCCGCGCGCGAACGGATCGGGCTGTCGTTGGCGGAGATCGCCAGCCGGACGCGTATTCCGCTTCGTCACCTGGAGGGGATCGAGGCCAACGACTATTCCGGCCTGCCGTCGCACACCTATGCCACCGGCTTCGTGAAGGGCTATGCCCGCGCGGTCGGCGCGGACGAGGTGACGCTGGCGCGCAAGGTGCGCGGCGAGGCGGAGCGGAGCGGGCGACGGCAGCCAGAATATGTGCCTTACGAGGTCGCCGATCCTGCGCGCGTGCCGTCGCGCGGGCTGACGATCGCGGCGCTCGGCCTGGCGCTGGCGGTTCTCGTGCTCGCCGCCCTGTGGTTCGCGACCGACCTGCTGCGCCCCGGCGGCACGACGGCGAGCGCGCCTGCCCCGATCGCGGCGGCGCCTGATCTGGCGCCGGTCGCCCGGCCAAGCTCCACGCCGACCCCCGTCGCCGCGCAGGTGCTGGTCACCGCGACCGATGAGGTCTGGCTGCGCATCTACGATGCCGATGGCAAGACGCTGCACCAGGGCACGCTCAAGCCAGGCGAGCATTTGGAGGTGCCCGGAGACGCCAAGGACCCGATGATCAACGTCGGTCGCCCCGACAAGATCACGATCACGCTGAATGGATCGCAGCTGTCGGGCCTGAGGCTGGGCGACAAGCCGATCAAGGGCGTCCGCGTCAGCGCCGCCGCGCTGCAGGCGCGCGCCGCCGGCCAGCCCGCGCCCGCCCCTCAGCGCGCGCCCTCACCGAGCGAAACGGCCGAAACGGCCGGCGCCTTCTCGACGGCTCCGTCCGCCCCGCCCCGAGAGGGCCGCCGCCCGATCCGCGCGCGCCTGACGGAAACGCAGCGCGCCAACCTAGACGCCGCGCGCAATCCGCCGCCGTCCGGCAACCTGCAGTAGTTGCTGACGGCGTTCTGGCGCGTGACTATAGATGACGTCATGACCGTTTCACCGGGAGGTGCCATGCGTTCGTCGCTGCTCGCCACTGCCGCGTTGCTGCTCGCCTACAACGTCCCCGCCGCGGCCCAGTCCAGTGCGGGAGGGGCCAACGTCGAGAACCGTGTCGGCAAGCTGGAAGGTGAGATGCGCGCGGTGCAGCGCAAGGTCTTTCCCGGCGGCGCCGGCCGCTACCTCCAGCCTGACGTGGAAGCCGCGCCCGTGCCCGAGGTGATGATCGGTGCGCCCGCGACCAGCGCCGTCGGCGACCTGACCGCGCGCGTCGCGTCGCTGGAAGGCCAGATGACCAGCCTGACGGGGCAGGTCGAAGAGGCCGGCCATCGGGCGCGGGAGGTGCAGGAACAGTTCGACGCCTACCGACGCGCCACCGACGCTCGGCTGAAGGCGCTGGAGGCCGGCCCCGCCGCCCGCGCCGCGGCGGGTCCGTCGGCGGGCAGCGCGTCCACCGCCGTGGACGACGAAACGCCCGTCGCGACGCCCCGCCCGCGCCCGTCGCCCGCCTCGAGCAAGCTCCCCACGACGGCACCCAAGGCGACCGACATGGGCCGCGAAGCCAAGCTGACCGCGATCACCAAGCCCGATACCGGCGACGCGGCCGAGGATGCCTATCTGTACGGCTATCGCCTCTGGCAGGCGAAGCAGTATCCGGAAGCGCAGGCGGCGCTGAAGAAGGCAGCGACCGATTACCCGAAATCGCGTCGCTATTCCTACAGCCAGAACCTGCTCGGCCGCGCTTATCTGGACGACGGCAAGCCGAGCCTCGCGTCCATGGCGTTCTACGACAACTACAAGAAGATGCCCGACGGCGAGCGCGCGCCCGAGAGCCTGTTCTATCTCGCCAGCGCGCTGCAGACGCTCAAGAAGCCGGCGGACGCGTGCAAGGTGTATGACGAGCTGACCGACGTCTATGGCGCGAAGATCGGCGCGAAGATGAAGGCCGACGTGGCGGCTGGGCGTGTCGCCGCCAGGTGCAAGTGACCGGTTGACGCCGGACCGGGCCGACGTCGATCGGTTTCGGTCCGACTGGGACCGGACCCCGATCGCATACGGGAGTGCGCCCGTCCTGATCGCCGTATCCGGCGGTGCCGACAGCTTGGCGCTGCTGATGCTCGCGAAGGCGTGCCTTGACGGGCGCTGCCATGCGGCGACCGTGGACCATGGCCTGCGCGCGGAAGCGGCCGCCGAGGCGCGTGCGGTCGCGCAGCTCTGCCGAGAGCGCGACATTCCCCACCTGATCCTGCGCGCAAGGCTGCCGCCGCGCGTCGGCGGGACCGCCAATCTGTCGGCGCGCGCCCGGGCGCTCCGCTACGCGCTGCTGAAGGGGCACGCGAACGCGATCGGTGCTTGCCGCATCGCCACCGCGCATCATGCCGACGATCAGCTGGAAACGCTGGTGATGCGGCTCAACCGCGGATCAGGCGTCGGCGGCCTGGCCGGCATCCGGTTTGATGATGGCGAGGTGGTCCGACCCGTGCTGCGATGGCGACGTGGCGAGCTCGCCCGTGTCGCGCGCGCGTGCGGGTTGTCGCCGGTGGATGACCCGTCCAACGACGACGACCGGTTCGACCGTGCGCGGTTGCGCAAGGCGCTGGCCTCGGCCGACTGGCTGGATGTGGGCAGGGCGGCGCTGAGCGCGCAGTACCTCGCCGAGGCCGACGAGGCGCTCGCGCTGATGGCCGAGCAGGCGGCGGCCGATCAGTGCCGGTTCGGTCCCGGCCTGGCGACGATGCGGGCGGTCGGCATGGTCGCCGAGCTGCGCCGACGCCTCGTCGAGCGGTGCATCCTGCACATCCGTCCGGAGGCCAGGCTGCGCGGATCGGCGGTCGCCCGCGCCGTCGCGGCCCTGGCAGCGGAGGAGCCGATCACGATCGCCGATGTGCTCTGCGACATCGACTGGCATCCGTTGCCGGATGAGGCCAGATATCCCGTCTGGCGGTTCCGCCCCGCGCCACCGCGCCGCGCCGGGTGACACGGGCGACGGATCGCCAAATCGGGGCGCCCGTTCCATTGCCATTAACCCGGGCGGCCCTACATTGCCGTCCATGAACGACGACAACAAGCAGCCCGGTTCCGACGGCCCGGGCACCGGCGGCAATCCCTGGATGAAGAGCCTGGTGGTGTGGGTCGCCATCCTGCTCGGCTTGGCGCTGTTCGTGACGCTGATCGACGGACGCACGTCGCAGGGCGCGGCGGGCAGCACGATCGCCTATTCGCAGTTCCTCGACAAGGTCGATGAAAGCGCGGTGGCCGACGTCAACATCACCCGCGACCTCCTGACCGGCAAGCTGAAGTCGGGTGAGTCGTTCCGCGTGCAGATGCTGCCGCAGGGCGACCCCCAGCTGGTGCAGAAGCTGCGCGACAAGGGCGTGACGATCACCGCCAAGCCGGAGGACGGCCCGTCTATCTGGCAGTATCTGCTGGTCCAGTCGCTGCCATTTCTCCTGTTCGTTGGCATCGCGTTCTTCGCGCTCAGGCAAATGCAGAAGGGTTCGAGCTCGGGCGCGATGGGCTTCGGCAAGAGCCGCGCGAAGATGCTGACGGAAAAGCAGGGCAAGGTCACCTTCGATGACGTCGCGGGCATTGATGAGGCTCGCGAGGAACTGCAGGAGATCGTCGAGTTCTTGAAGGACCCGACCCGCTTCGCGCGGCTCGGCGGCAAAATCCCCAAGGGCGCGCTGCTGGTCGGCTCGCCCGGCACCGGCAAGACGCTGCTGGCGCGTGCGATCGCGGGCGAGGCGGGCGTGCCGTTCTTCACCATTTCCGGCTCGGACTTTGTGGAGATGTTCGTCGGCGTCGGCGCTAGCCGCGTGCGCGACATGTTCGAGCAGGCCAAGAAGTCCGCACCGTGCATCGTCTTCATCGATGAGATCGACGCGGTTGGCCGCCATCGCGGCGCCGGCTTGGGCAACGGCAACGACGAGCGCGAGCAGACGCTGAACCAGCTGCTGGTCGAGATGGACGGCTTCGACGCCAACGAGGGCATCATCATCGTCGCGGCGACCAACCGCCCCGACGTGCTCGATCCCGCCCTGCTACGGCCCGGTCGTTTCGATCGACGCGTGACGGTGCCGCTGCCCGACATCGAGGGCCGCGTGAAAATCCTTGAGGTCCACATGAAGAAGGTGCCGCTGGCGCCCGACGTCGATGCCCGCACCATCGCGCGCGGCACGCCGGGCATGGCGGGCGCGGACCTCGCCAATTTGGTCAATGAGGCGGCGCTGATGGCGGCGCGTCGCGGCAAGCGGCTGGTCGCGATGGAGCAGTTTGAGCAGGCCAAGGACCGCGTCATCATGGGCACCGAGTGGAAGAGCTTGGTGATGACGGAGGACGAGAAGCGGATGACCGCGTATCACGAGGCCGGCCACGCGCTGCTCAACGTCCATTCGCCGGCGGCGAACCCGATCCACAAGGCGACGATCATCCCGCGCGGTGGCGCGCTGGGCATGGTGGTGTCGATGCCGGAGCGCGACAGCTATTCCTACCATCGCGACAAGATGTTCGCCGACCTGGCGATTGCGATGGGGGGGCGCGTCGCCGAGGAGGTGATCTTCGGCCACGACAAGGTGTCCTCGGGCGCCAGCGGCGACATCAAGCAGGCGACCAAGCTCGGTCGCGCGATGGTCACGCAATGGGGCATGTCCGACGCGATCGGCCCGGTCGAGCTGGAAGAGAAGCAGGGAGAGACCTTCCTCGGCTATTCGCAGACGCAGCGGCACAATATGTCCAACGAGACCGCTCTCCTAATCGACAACGAGATCAAGCGATTCGTCGAAGGCGGACTTGCCCGCGCGCGCGACGTGATCACGACGCATATCGACCAGTTGCACGCCATCGCGCGCGCGCTGCTCGAGTACGAGACGATCACCGGCGAGGAGATCAAGCGCATCGTCGCGGGCGAAGACATCGACCGCCCCGATGACGGCCCCAAGCTGGCGGCGGTGCCGAAGGCGGGCACGTCCATCCCCAAGACACGGCGTCCGTCCGGGCCGTTCGGCACGCCGTCGCCGCTGGGGGCATAGCGCATACGCGCGCGGGGCATACTGCACGCGCGACGCCCAAGGCCGGCCCGGTCCGGCGTGCGCCAGGCTTCGACGTCACGGGGTCCAGCCCCGTGACGGCTTTGCCGGATGTCAGCCACGGTTCAGCCCGACCCGGCTATCGGCTCCTGCGAAACAGGAGCTATCTCACGCGTCATCTTATCCTCGCCTTCGCGCTGGCCGCGATCCTCGCCGTACCCGCGTCCGCTACGATGACCGTCGGATCGTTCGTCGCCCGGGCCGGCGCGCTGCGCGCCAACCCGCTTACCGCCTTCACCTCGCCCGACTTCCCCGTACTGCGTGCGGAGGCCAAGGCCGCGACGACGCAGCTGAAGGCCGAGCGCGACGCGCGGCGCGCGACCGGCAAGCCGCCGATCGCCTGCGTGCCGGAGGGCGAGTCGGTCGGCATCACCGACATGCTGGACGGGCTGGCGGCGCTGCCTCGCGCGGACCAGCGCCTGCCGCTCAAGGACGGTTACGCCAAGGTGCTCGCGAAGCGCTACCCGTGCCGGTGATCAGGTAGCTGGCTCGATCGCCGCGTCGCCGTCTGGAATCGCATCACCGCGATGGATGCGCACGCCCCGGAACACCGCCGGGCTGGCCTGTGGCGGGTTGTCGGCGGGCACGGCCGCCAGGGTCGGCGCCGGCTGGCCGTTGCTGTGGATCGCGACGCCGTTCTGGGTCCTTGCGCTCTCCTCGCCGCGATGGATCGTCACGCCCGCCGCCATGGCGGGTGCCGCGCCGTTCACGTCCTGCGCGCCCGGCTCCACGCCCGCGTAACGCTGGCGAAAGCCGAGCGCCCGCTCCAGCGAATCGGCCCAGCGATAAAAGATGTGATGTCCGATCGCGCCGATGCGGGACAGGCTGCCGGCCCACCAGGGCAGGATGCTGTCGGCATGGTAATGGGTGGCCGCCCCGACGGGAGCATAGACCAGACCGCCCAGCGCCGCCGTCGCGACCGCCTGCGCGCGCGCCCACGCGTCCGGCTCGCGCGGCCGGTAGAGCGAGCCATCGCAGGTGAAGGAGAACTGGCAACCCGTGCCGCGCGACGAGCCCTGATAGACGACGCCGCATACGCTGGCGGGAAAGGCGCGGTCGCGCACGCGGTTCAGCACCACCTGCGCCACCGCGCGCTGCCCGTCGATCGGCTCGGAGCGCGCCTCGTAATAGACCGCCGCGGTCAGGCAGTCAGTGGCGTGGCTCGCGTCGTCGGTCGAGCGCGCCGCCGCGAGAAAAGCGGGGGCGGCCAGCACCGCCGGGCGCGGGTCGGCGACCGGCGGCAGGTCGGCCGGCGCGACGTCGAGCTGGAGCTTGCGCAACAGCGGCGTCGCCTCGGCCACCGCCTTTTCATGCGGGGCGACCCGCGCGACGGGTCGCTCGGTCGCGGGGACGCACGACGCGATCACGGCGATCCCGCCCAGTCCCGCGGCCACGCCCGCGCCGATCCGCCAGTCCCTCATACCCGCCGGCGTAGCGGCCATGCCTTGGCGATTGGTTAACCACGGACGCTCAGTGCGCGACCTCCAGCGCGATCACGCCGACCACGAACAGCGCCAGCGCCAGCCAGGCGAACAGGAGCAGGAGCACGGTCCGCCACATGGCCGACAAGCGCGACAGCGCATGGGCTCCGCGGAGCTGCACGAACATATGCGCGGGCGGGGCGAGCAACAGCAGCCCGGCGAACAGCCACTCCGGCGCGCAGAGCGCCAGCCCGGGGGTTCTGCTTCGCCCGCTGCAGCCCCTTGTTCAGCC
>CAXTWJ010000036.1:0-13904 GCA_964247925.1 uncultured Sphingomonas sp. | reverse complement strand
GGCGCGGCACCATCGACCACACGCCGGTCTACCCGCGCGAGGTGGTGCGGCGCGCCCTGGAGCTGGGCTCGACGGCCCTGGTGCTGGTCCACAATCATCCCACTACCCCCCTCAGGATCACGTTCGGTCACGCTTAAACACGTTGAAACACAACGGCTTTTCGCCTTGCCTTTCTGCAGCGAAGCGGGGCATATTGAGGGCGGTAAGAGGGAGATCGGCGGCCATACCGACCTCAGTTGCCGCTCGGCAACCGCCCTCACGATGCGAGGAGATTGGGCATGGCCAGCCTCACGGACGGAGCGATCCGCCGAGCGATCAAAGCCGCGGAATTGACCGGGAAGCAGAAGGTCCTCGCCGATGGCGAGGGACGCGGCGTCGGCCGTCTCGTTTTGTCGGTGCGACCGATGCCAGCCCGCGTCATCGCGGAATGGATGGCGCAGCAGTGGCGCGACGGAAAGCGCATCAAGCGCAAGCTGGGTGACTACCCTTCTGTTTCGCTGGCGCAGGCCCGGGAGCTGTTCAGGCGCGACTACGCCGACGCCATCCAGAAGGGTCGCAGCATCAAGATCGCCGGCGACACCCGCCCCGGAACGGTCGCCGACCTGTTCGAGGCTTACGTCGCGTCGCTGAGGGCGGCCGATAAGCCCTCCTGGAAGGAGACCGAAAAGGGTCTCAATAAGATCGCCGATACGCTTGGTCGGAATCGACCAGCGCGTGAGATCGAGCCTGACGAGATCACCGACGTGCTGCGCCCCATCTTCGAGCGTGGCGCGCCCGCGATGGCCGATCACGTGCACAGCTACATTCGGGCCGCCTATAGTTGGGGGATGAAATCGGAGCACGACTATCGGAGCACGTCGACGCGCCGGTTCCGCCTTGTCTATAACCCGGCCGCCGGCATCCCGACCGAGCCGAAGAAGGTCGGGACGCGGTGGCTCGACGAAGACGAGTTCGCGGCCCTTTGGCGCTGGTTGGAGTGCCCAGACGTCCCGGTCCATCCGCCCTATCTGCGGGCCGTCCAAATCCTCATGCTGACGGGGCAGCGGGTGGAGGAGATCGCGCGCCTTCATGTGGACCAGTGGGACGCCCCTGAGCGTATCATCGACTGGTCGAAGACTAAGAACTTGCAGCCCCACGCCGTGCCCGTGCCCTCACTCGCGGCTGAGCTGATCGAGTCCGTCAAACCGAACCAGTACGGGTGGTTTTTCCCCTCACAGAAGGACCCGTCCAAGCCGGTCAGCCACGGCACGCTCTATTCCTTCATGTGGCGCCAGCGCGACCGCGGCGTGATTCCTACCGTCACGAACCGCGATCTCCGGCGCACTTGGAAGACCCTGGCCGGAAAGGCCGGCATCTCGAAGGAGATCAGGGACCGCATCCAGAACCATGCGCTGCATGACGTCAGTTCGAAGAATTACGACCGTTGGAACTACATGCCTGAGAAGCGCGCGGGCATGGCGCGCTGGGACAGGTTCGCCCGCGCGCTCCTTGCCAAGAAGCAGGCCAGCAAGGTGGACAGGAAGGCCGCGTGACCGAATGCACGCCTATCGTCCTCGACGGGGACAAAGCCGGACCCTACACGATCACCCATGAGGATCGCGCAGAACGGTCCAGGGCATGAGGGACGGCTTGGACGACACGCAGCGCAGCTTCTACGGGTTGAAGTTCGAGAACGCGTTCCTTCGCGAGAAGGGCAAGGCGTTCGAGAGCTTGTTCGCGCGCGTCATGGCCCACGGCTTCACCGGCGACTTCGAGCCGGTGCGCCCCTACGGCCCGAAGGGCGACCTCAAGTGCGACGGCTTTCGCCCGAGCGATGGGACCGTGTTCCAGTCCTACGCGCCCGACTCGACCAAGCTCGCCGACCTGCTCGTCAAAATCGACGAGGATTTCGGAGGCGCCCTCACCCACTGGGGCGCGAAGATGAACCGCTGGGAGTTCGTCCACAACGACGTGCGCGGCCTGCCGGCGGAAGCGATCCGAAAGCTCGACGACCTGCGGTTCGCCCACCCGACGGTCGCCATCGCGGTCTTCGGGGAAGCGGAGATGCGAGCCGTCGTTATGCGGCTGGCGCTTCACCAGATGGAAGACCTGTTCGGGACCGTGCCCTCGCAGCGCACGCTTGAGCGGCTCGATTTCGCGAGCCTGCGGCCGGTGCTGATCACGATCCAGCGGCGCGACCCCGGTGCTGAACCGCCGCTCGCGGCCCCGTCCGCGACCAAACTCCAGCATAACGCGCTGTCACCCGACGCGGCGGCCCTGCTGCGCCAGGGACGTCGGCGCGAGAAGCTGGTCCAGGACTTTTTCGACGCCTGGCCCGATCCGAGCTTCGGCGAAGACGTCGCGGAAGCTTTCCGCGCCCGCTACCAGGCCCTGAAGACGATTGATCTCAGCCCAGACCAAATCTTCGGCGAGCTACAGTCGTTCGCCGGAGGCATGGAGGGCGAGCCGTCGCACCAGGGGGCTGTGCTGGCGGTGCTCTCCTACTTCTTCGAGCGGTGTGACATCTTCGAGGACGTCGTTCAGGACACGACCGCGTGATCCTGCCGACCAAGCATATCCGCCCCGACCGGGCGCTCCTCGCCGTCGGCGGCGATCTCCTCGTCTCGCTGTGCGAGCCGATGACCGTGTCGCGCCTTTGGGACGACGTCCGCTCCAAGCGCGGCGACCCCGGCGAACCCGCCCCGATCAACTATGATTGGTTCGTTCTGGCGCTCGACCTCCTGTTCATGATCAACGCCGTCGAGCTCGACCGCGGCCTGCTACGCAAGACCGCGCCATGATCTATGGGATCAGCAGCGACCTGGCCGGCTTCAAGGCCCTGACCTTCGGTCCCGGCCTGAACATCCTCCTCGCGGAGAAAAGCGAGGGCGCGACCGATCGCCAGTCGCGGAACGGCGCGGGCAAGACGAGCTTTATAGAACTCGTCCACTTCCTGTTAGGCGGCAACGCCGACAAGGACAGCATCTTCCGCTCGCCAGAGCTTACCCCGTGGTCGTTCGAGGCACGCGTGGACGTCGGCGGGGCGATCGTTGACGTCGCTCGATCGGGCACGAAGCCGTCTCGCGTCCGATTGCAGGGCGACACGTCGGCTTGGCCGCTTCAGCCCGGACTTGACGCGAAGTCCGGTGACCTGATCTTCAGCAACGAGCAATGGCGCGCGCTGTTGGGAGCCGTATTCTTCGGTCTGAGCGACAGCGATGAGGGCGACGAGCGGCTGCGGTTCCGCCCGACGTTTCGCTCGCTCTTCTCCTATTTCGCGCGCCGCCAGAACAGCGGCGGGCTGCTCGGACCCACCCAGCAGTCGAGCATGCAGCAGGCCTGGGATCAGCAGGTCGCGGTCTCTTACCTGCTCGGTCTCGACGCCCGCATCCCGCAGGAGTTTCAGGAGGTCCGGACGCAGGAGAAGGCGATGGCCGAACTGCGCAAGGCCGCCAAGGAGGGCGGCCTCGGCCGATATTTCGGGACGGCGGCGGACCTGCGCACCCGGCTCACCATCGCCGAGGCTCGCGCGCGGCGGCTGGCCGAGCAGATCACCTCTTTCACGGTGGTGCCGGAATATGCCGAGCTGGAACGAGAGGCCTCAGTGCTCACGCGGGACATCTCGGTTTTCAACGACGAGAACACGATCGACCGCGAGCTCATCCTTCAGCTTCGCAACGCGATAGACAGCGAGCAGCCGCCCGCCGCCGACAACCTCGACCGCCTCTATCGGGAAGCGGGCGTCATACTGCCCGGCACTGTCGGCAAGCGCTTCGAGGAGGTCGCAGCCTTCCACCAGGCGGTGGTGCAGAACCGCCGCGCGCATCTCGCCAATGAGGTTGAGGCGGCTGAGATTCGCATCGCCGAGCGCGACCGCACGCGCGAACAACTCGATGCGCGGCGCCGCCAGCTCATGGGCATCCTACGCTCGGGCGGCGCGCTGGAGCATTACGCGCGGCTTCAGGAGGAAGCGGGCCGCGCCGAGGCCGAGGCGGAAGGGCTGCGCCAGCGCCTTGCCACCGCCGAGCGCATCGAGAGCACCAAGGTGGAGTTGGAGATCGAGCGCGCACGCTTGCTGAAGGCGCTCCAGAACGACCTTCACGAACGCCAAGAGGTCATCACCGAGGCGATCCTCACGTTCGAGGAGCTGTCGAATGCGCTCTACGAAAAGGCGGGAAGCCTGACGATCAGTGCGACGCCGAACGGGCCGACGGTCGACGTCCGCATCGATGCCCAGCGCAGCAAGGGCATCACCAACATGCAGATCTTCTGTTTCGACCTCATGCTTGCCGATCTCGCGGCCCGGCGCGGCATGGGGCCGGGGTTCCTGATCCACGACAGCCACCTATTCGACGGCGTGGACGAGCGACAGGTGGCGAAGGCGCTCCAGCTCGGCGCCGATCACGCCGCGGCTGTCGGCTACCAGTACATCGTGACGATGAACTCAGACGCCCTGCCCCGCGACGGCTTTCGTCCGGGCTTCGATGTCAGCGCATTCGTGCGGCCGACCAAGCTCACTGACGCGACCGAGACGGGAGGACTGTTCGGCCTCCGCTTCAACTGATCACGCTGCTTCTACTTCGCCGCGAGAACGAGGTCAGCATCAGCCAGTTCGCTTTGGGCTTTGCTGGCGAGGCACCCGCAAAGTCGCGGGGCCTCTGTGTTGTCCTCGACAGCTTGTAGCGCCCCGATATAAGCAGTCACTTTCGGCCCACCACCTTCGAAGATGGCAAAGATCGGCCTCGCCGGCGGTGCAGCCCTCCCGCGGCCTTCGTCACTCACCAGGTCGACCCTTCAAGAATTCGCACGCCGCCTCGCACATCCCGCGGATAGGTTGGCCTTAGTAGGTTGTCACCAGCCGGCCAGGTGCCGGGAACAAGGAGGATGACAATGACCATCAATACCGACACCAGCGACCGCCTGCTCACCGAGATCGAGCGCCAGCAGAAGTATCTGGCCAAGCTGCCCGACGACTTCGAGTTTCCCCTCTTCAACGCCGCCCAGGCGCTCGAGTCGCAGCGGCGCAGCGGCTACCGAAATACCGCCGCTGCCGCCCGCGAGATCGTCGACAACGCCATGGAGGCTGGGGCCACACGCGTCGACGTCTGCATCGCGAAGCCCAAGCAGTTGCAGAAGCACCAGCGGACCGAGTCCATCAGCGCCATCGCCTTCATCGACAACGGCTCGGGCATGCTGCCCAAGATGGCCCAATACGCCCTCTCCTGGGGTTCGGGCACGCACTTCGACGACCCCGCCTTCATTGGCAAGTTCGGCTTCGGCCTGCCCAACGCCTCGATCAACCAGACCAGGGAGGTCGAGGTCTACACCCGCACCGAGGCGGGCGCGCCGATCTCGATGGCCAAGCTCGATGTGCGCGAGGTCAAGAAGCACGGGCTGCAGACGATCGGCGAGCCGGTAGAAGCGACGCTGCCGGAGTTCGTTCAGGCCTATCTCGACAAGCAAGGCATGCCGTTCGACCACGGGACGGTGGTCGTGTGGGTCGACCCCGACCGGGTCACCTACCGGACGGCGTCCACGATGCGCGAGCATCTGCTCGACGACTTCGGCGTGACCTACCGCTACCTACTCGACCGCGCCAGCATCTACATCGATGGTAAGAAGGTCGAGGCTGTCGACCCGCTCTTCCTCACCCCCGGCGCTCGATACTTCCTCGAGCAGGACAAGGGAGGCGCCGAGCAGAGCGCGGAGTGGAATATCGCGGTCAAGTACGCCTTCGACCCCGACAGCGGGCAAATAGCGCTCACGAAGGTGAGCGATGAGGCCGAACTCGACGCCAGCGATCCGAACGTGGTCGCTGTGGGCGCGATCTACGTCCGCGTCAGCCGGTTCCCTTATGGGTTTGCCGAACACAAGGACGGCAAGGCGGACAACGACGCCCATCGGCGTTTCGAGATCCGCAAGAGCCGTCGCGGCATGTCGTTCGTGCGCGCCAAGCGTGAGATCGAGACCGTCGACGTGTTCCCCAAGTCGCTTCGGGATCAGTCGAAGGGCCTCGGCGACTGGCCGCTGCTCCAGTCCTACGCCTACCATTGGGGCGTCGAGGTGCGCTTCGAGCCGGCGCTCGACGAGGTGTTCGGCATCACCAACGACAAGCAGACCGTCCGACCCATCGAGGACCTGTGGCGGCTGTTCGCGAGCAAGGAGGTCGGCATCGACGCCCAACTCGGTAAGGAGCAGGCGCACCAGCGAAAGATGCGCAAGGCCGAGAGCGAGAAGCGGAAAGCGGCCGAGGCTCGACCCGCCGACGCCCCGACACCGGGCGAATCGGCGGCCGCTCGCGCCGACAATGTCGGAGGTCAGCGCCCGCGGGTGGCTGATCGGGACAAGGCGGCGGTCCGTCAGGCATTCGAGGCCGAGGCGAAGCAACGCTCCAAAGTCGACAAGACCTCGATCGACGCCGCCCGGAAGGCGCTGGAGGACGAGGCGAGGAAGAGGCCGTATGTCGTCGACTTCTTCGACGAAGGGCGTGGCCCCTTCTACAAGCCCGAGTGGCGCAACGGCACTCAGGTCGCGGTCCTGATCAACCGGCAGCACGCCTTCTTCCAGACCCTGTACGGGCCGCTGCTCAAGATTCCGAACGCCTCGCAAGCCAAGCACGCGCTCGACGTGCTACTCATCGCGCTCGCCCGCGCCGAGCTCAACATCGACGACGAGCAGGCGGCGCTATGGTACGAGACGCAGCGCGAACGGCACTGGAGCAGCTTCCTGAACGACGCTTATCGCTCGCTGCAGCAAACGATGGCACCCGTGGACGAGGAGACTGCCGAGAACGACGCCGCAGATGCCCCGACGGCGTCAGAGGCCGAACTGGACGAGGCGGCGTAGCGGAACACGCCGTCTCGCTCGGTTGAGCGATCGGCCAGCTTGGCAAGGCGCACCGCGTCCTGCTAGGCTGGCCCTAGTACGAGTACAGCTCGAGACCAGTGTAGGTGCGGCCAAGAGCCGTCATGTCCCCGGACGCTGCATCGGCCTTCAAGCTGATCTGAAGGCCAACGCAGCGAAAGGAGGACTCCGTGCAGAACGGCGTCTCGACGACCACGCTTGCCGCCATGATCCAGGCGGCCCTGACTGGTTCCTACGCCTACCATAACCAGCGCTTCGGTCTGGCGGTGCTCGCCTACGCTGGGCGCATGTGCCGCGCTCGCGCGCCCGACTTGCCCGACGACCTTGTTGAGGACGTCGCACAGGAGGCGATGGTCAACCTCTTCGCCGCGGGGGCGCAGGCGCTGACCACAACGCCGCCGCTGAAGTTGCTTCGGCACTCGGTGCTTGCCGGCATCCGCAAGGTGCGCGCCGATCATGCGCCGCCCGGCCAGCGCACGCGGCGCTATCGCGAGGAGCCACGTGACCGGGTCGCGGCGGAGGACGCCGGCCGCATCCCCGATGCCGAGGCCGTCACGGCCGCAACCATCCTGGAGGGCGACCACTCGTACATCGACGTCGACCGCTTCACCTGCCCCGTCGCAGAACAGGCTGTTGCCAGCGCCGAGCGACGGGTCGCGATCGACACGGCGCTCGCCAAGATGCCGCCGGGCGTCGCCCAGGCTCTCCGCCTCATCCACCTGGACGAGCAGGCGATGACGGAGGTGGCGACGCTCGCCGGCATCAGCCGCTTCGTGCTCCACCGTCGTATCGATCACCACTGCGCCATGTTTCGCACGGCGGCGTGATCGTGACCGGCATTCCGGGTTCGCTGCGGGGAGCGGGCTTCGCGCCCGCCCTCGCGGCTCAGCGCGCCTATATCGAGCAGGAGGGAGCGCCGACCAAGTTCGGCCTCATCGTGCCGGAAGCCTTCGTCCGCGGCATCCGGGACCTCGGCTACCGAAGTAACGGCGATGCTCTCGCCGAACTAATCGACAACGCGCTGCAGGCCTATGCCGACCGTGTTGACGTGCTGTTCGGCTTCGAAGGCGGCTCGCTGAAGAAGCCGTCTCAAGTTGCCGTCCTTGATAACGGGCACGGCATGGATCCGGGCATGATCCGCATGGCGGTGATGTGGGGCGGCACCCACCGCGAGAACGATCGCAGCGGTCTCGGAAGATACGGTTACGGCTTGCCCTGTGCCTCGGTCAGCTTGGGCCGCCGCTTCACGGTCTACTCGGCCGTGGACAACGGGCGCATTCACGCCGTCACGGTCGATCTCGATCGGTTGACCTCGGGCGACTACACCGATCCCTCAGGCGAGATCATCGTTCCGCCCGCCGAGCCGGCTGATCTGCCGGCCTTCATCGCCGAGGCGGTCGAGGCCGCCTACCCGGGCGGCTGGAGATCGGGGACGGTGATCCTAATCGAGAAGCTAGACCGTCTCGAGTGGACTACCGCGCAGGGGCTTCGCGACAACCTTCGCCGCCAGTTCGGGGTGACGTACCACAAACTGCGCGGCGACGCCGGACTCTACGTCGATGGGCAGTATGTCGAGCCCATCGATCCCTTGTTCACCACACCCGGGTTCAGGTTCCATGACACGGATGAGGACCGGGCCGTGCCGCTCGACTCGGTGCGAATTGAGGCGCGCAACCCCGATGACGGAGCCTACCTCGGTGCCGTAACGCTCCGTTACGCGTGGCTCCCGCCAAGCTTCGGCTCCGCCGACAAGGCGCGCGACGCGGTGGGCGTTAATGCGAACGACCGCTTCCCCATCATGAAGGACTATCACGGCGTCATCTTCAGCCGGAACGGGCGGCTAATCGATGTCCAGACTCGTACGCCCTGGACGACCTTCATCAACAACGACCGCTACATAAAGGTCGAAGTCGAGTTCTCCGCCACGCTCGACGAGGCGTTTGGAGTCACCACGTCCAAGCAGCAGGTGACCGTGTCTCCGTTCGCCTGGGACCTGTTGTTACAAGCCGGCCTGCCGAAAGCGATCGAACAACTCAGGACCAAGGTGAAAGAGGCCAAGCTCGACCGCCGTGCTCGCGTGCTGTCGCCAGCGCCTGGCGAGCACCGCCTGTCCGAGCGCGCCATGGGCACGTCACCGCCCGTTGACGGGGAACAGGGGAGTTTGGATCTGCGCCTGCCCCGCTATCAGACGGTCCTGGAGCGAAGGCCCGATGACCCGTTCTTCCAGATCGACCAGACCAGCAGCGGTCCAACGCTGCGGCTCAACACAGCCCACCGGTTCTTCACCGATATCTATGACGCGCCAACGGCCACCCCCGAGTTGCGCGCAGCGCTCGAAGTCATGCTGTTCGCGTTCGGCGACGCCGTTCTCGCGAACCCTGCAGCCAGCGGGGGTCCCCAGGCTGAGCAACTCTCTGCTTGGTCACGGCATCTCAACCAGGCGCTGGAGACGCTTGCCTCGCATCTACTTTCCGGTGAAGAAGAGGACGTCGGCGCGGGCGTTTGGGACGATGGCGGCTAGCCGCTGGGCGTGGGATCAGCCATAGAATAGCTGGGTCGCGACCGGCCCTAGACGATTCTGGAGGCTGGGTGACGGCGGGTAGCAATTTGTATGGGCCGGGACGGCAGCGGCTCTTCACGCCCTACCTCGCGCCGGGTGAGCGAGACCGGCTTCACGACGTCCTCGATTTTGGCCCGAGCGTCTCGCCGAGCTTCGCTAACGAACTCCGTTCCGTCGCACGACGCTTCATCGATGACGGCGATAGCCTCAAACTTCGCGCGATCTGCCTGCTGATCGCCGACCTTCACGAACAAGGCTGGAAGATCGACTTCGTCAAAGGTCGGATCACATTCGCGCCGCCCGGCATCGGCCGCGACGACCACCAGAGCATCGAAGACATCAAGGAGCGCGTCCGCGTCTCGTTGCAGGCTGCGCGTCAGCGGCAGCTGGCCGAGCCGTCCGTCCGCCAGTTTCTAGTCCGAATGGAACGTCGAACCGCGCGCCCGGCAGGTCGGTTTTCCGTGCTGGACCTCGTCGACGATGGTGCTGACCTTGCGCGAGAGTTGCGCAGATTGTCGAGCGCTGGCGACCACGACCGCGAAGCAGCCCTCGCCCACCTCATCGACCCAGTCATCGAGGTTTGTGAGGCAGGCGCAAAGTGCCCCGACACCGGGCTCTCGCTCAACGACATCTGGCGCTATTTCCGACACACCTGGGCGCACGAGTATCGCGCCATTCCAGGCCGTCAGATGCTGGTGCTGGTCCGCAACAGGGCGCGGCCGCTTCGGCCCGTAATGGGCATCGCCATGCTGGCGAGTCCGGTTATGCGCCTCGCCTGCCGCGATAACTGGATCGGGTGGCTGCGGGAGGCGGCACATGATCGGCTCACGGATGGCCGCTGGGACACGGCTACGCTTGGCGCAGCGCTCACGGAACGCATCGGTGACTCGCTGCGAGGGATCCGGACCGACGACCTCGTTACCGGCAAGGAAATACGTTGGCCGTCCGAGGCTACTTGCCTGCGGCTCGAGCAGCGGGCGGCCGGCGCTGCCGCGGCAAGGGACGCGCAGTTGCGTCGACATTTCGAGTTGCACAAGGACGAGGATGGCCGGGTCAAACCTCATCGCGGAGACGTGAAGAGTGCCGGCGAGGACATCGACTGGATGCGCGCGTCTGACGACCTGCTTTTTGTGCGCAAGCGCGCCGAGGGCGTGGCTCAGCTGCTGTTTGCGAAGCGGGTTTTCGCAGCTGCTAGACTGAAGCGGGAGCCAGGGGCCGCGCTGCAGGGCCTGTTCGCCTCGCCGACCGGCCAGCGTGCGCTCGACATTGCTTTTGCAGAGTTCCGTAAAGCCGGATTGTCGAGCCAGGTCGCCGACGTCAGCATCTGCGGTGCCGTGCATCCGTACAACCAGCTCTTGGGTGGCAAACTCGTCGCACTGCTGCTCGCCTCCCGGGAGGTCGCCGACGCCTATGCCCAGCGATACGGCGGGCAGGTAAGTGTTATCGCATCGCAGATGGCCGGCCGGCCGATCATCAAGCCAGCCGACCTGCGCATCCTGACAACCACCTCGCTCTACGGCGTGGGATCCAGCCAGTACAACCGCCTCGCGCTTTCCAGCGTCGACCATCCCGAACTCGGACACAACCTGCGCTGGGGCGCGATCGGCAAGAGCCTGACGGGCGGCTTCGGCACCCTGCACCTCGGCGCTGAGACGGCCCAAGCTCTTCGCAGTATGGCGCTGCTCCGCCACGACGCGCGCCGTGTGAACAACCGGTTTGGCGAGGGAACGAGCCCTAGACTAAGGCAGATTCGAGAGGGGTTAGACGCCCTCGGCCTCAAGAGCGATGCGATTTTACACCATGCCACGCCGCGACTTTTCTTTGGCTGCGAACTCGATCCGAACGCTCGGGACGCGCTCGTCGGCCTCGCCAGCGTGGATGATCGATCTACCGACGCTCGAAGCATCGCTGCGGCGTGGCGGCGTCGGTGGCTTAGCAAGCGGGTGCTCCGGGAGGAGACGCTCGCGAAGCTGAACTCGCTGGGCCCGACGAGCGTCCGGGCGGTCCTTCATGCAGACGCCGACGGCCAATTAAGGCTACCCATCGACGACGTCTAAATGCCGGGGCGCCGAGCCTTGGATCGCTGGTCCGTCAGAGGCGGCCCTGCACGATGAAGTAGCGGCAGTCGGGCGTGCGCGCGTGCCGACTCGACCGCCCTGTCATCCTCTGCCGGCTCGTACAGTTTCGACGCTCAACGACCCCGCCGGGAGCGGCTTTAACAGATCGGACTCGGGCCGGCTGAGGTCGATCCAGGCGCTCCAGTGCTCTGGACGAAGCACGACGACCTGGCGGTTGTGATACGGCGCGATGTCCGGCCCGGGCTCCGTCGTCAGCATCGTGAATGCGGCCGGCTGGTTCCCGTCCTCGTCGCGCCACAAGCCTGCGATGGCCAGGAACGACGCATCGTTGAGCGTGAACCGGTGCTTGGTCTTCGGGTATTTCGTGCCGGTGAACTCAAAGAACGCGGATGCTGGGATCAGGCAGCGATGGCTCTTGTCGAACCGTCGCCCCTCCGAGCGGAAGTTGAAGACGGGGCCGCCCTTCGGGTTCGATGGCGGAAAGCCGAACCGCATCGGCGTCAGCTCTATGCCGTTCCCGGCGGCGCGCATGACCGGTCCGGAGTCGTTGATCCGGACATCGTCCGCCTGCGGAAGATCGGCTTCGGTCTGCTCTGTGGGCGTGCCCAAGGCGAGCGACTGCATCATGTCCTGGTACTCGCGCCACTTCACGTGCTGTTCGTAGTCGTTGCACATCCGCCGATCCGCCAAGCCTGACTTCCGCTTCCGCAAGAAATCGTAGTCGAGGCAAGCCGGAAGGTGGAGGGGAAAACCTTCCCCTGCGATCGAGCCCATTGGTCTCGGCCGACCCCTTCTGCGGGGCCGCGCCACGCAATGCCCCGCCCAAAAGTGAGAGGGCCGCGGCTGTCGCCGTGACGGGTGAAGGGTCGAGAGAAGGACTCTTGGCCGCCCGTCGCGGAGACCCGCGATGCCTAGTTCCTCCTCCCGGCCCGGCCTAGGAGCCGACCGCGCCAACCTCTACGATGAGATCACAGACCGGATCATCGGCGAGCTCGAAACTGGTCGCCTGCCCTGGGTGCAGCCTTGGGGCTCGTCCGGCGTCGCCGCGCCGCTCGCCATGCCGCGCAACGCCGCCACCGGGCGGCAATATAGCGGCATCAACATCCTGATCCTCTGGGGTGCGACAGTCGCCCGCGGCTTCTCCTGCCAGAGCTGGCTCACCTTCCGCCAGGCGCTCTCGCTCGGTGGCTGCGTCCGCAAGGGCGAGCGCGGGACCACCGTCGTCTACGCGGACCGCTTTGTGCCTGACGATGAGAAGCGCCGCGCGCGGGAGACGGGCGCCGACGCCCAGGCGATCCCGTTCCTTAGGCGCTTCACCGTCTTCTCAACTGACCAGTGCGAAGGCCTGCCCGAGGGTCTTGTCACCGCGACGCCGCCGGTTCCCGAGGGCCTTATCCTGCCCGAGATGGAGACGCTGATCCGGGCCAGCGGCGCGGACCTGCGGCTCGGCGGCGACAAGGCCTTCTACTCGCCTGCGCTCGACACAATCCAGGTGCCGCGACCGGACGCCTATTTCGAACCGATCAACTGGCACCGCACGGCGCTGCATGAGCTCGGCCACTGGTCGGGCGCGCCGCACCGGCTCGCCCGCGACCTCTCCGGCGGCTTCGGGTCTGCGAAGTATGCGCGCGAGGAACTGGTCGCCGAGATGTGCGCGGCCTTCACCTGCGCCACGCTCGGCATCACGCCTACGGTCCGGCACGCCGACTACATCGCCTCCTGGCTCGAAGTGTTGCGCGAGGACAATCACGCGATTGTCCGCGCAGCCAGCGCCGCTTCGAAGGCAGCCGACTACCTGCTGGCGTTCCGGTTGGGTGCGAGCCCAGCGGCCAACGGCGACGGCCATTCCGACGCCGCGTGACCTTGGCCCGTGGTAACAGTATTCCGGGTTGAGACTTGGCAGGAATGTGTGATGGCGATCACGGCGGAAGATGTGCGGCAACTGCACGATTACGCAACCGGGGTGATGGGACGGGCGGACCACCACGCCGGTCATGTAAAGGGTGTCGCGCTCGCGCTGCTCGGAGGCATCATCTGGCGGGCCGACCCGGGCTCGATCAAAATCCGTCAGTTTGCCGGAAGTCCTGCGAACATGCTCTGGGCGACGATCGGCGGCCGCACCTATGTCTTTGCGTACGAGCATACGACGGAGACGATACAGGTCCGCGACCGGACGCAGACCGGCGCAGTCCTCCACCAGTTCGACGACAGCGCCTCGCTCAGCGCCATCCATGCCGCGGTAGAGGCGCTTTGACCGATGCTGGTCGCACGGGCCCAATTGAACCTCGCCGAAAGTTTCATCGCCGAGTTCGCGCGACAGACCAGCGAGATGCGGTCAATCGCACTGCTACGCGCCCAGCACGTCGCTGCGACCGTCACGCTCCGGTCGGTCGGTCATGTGCTGCAGAAGGTCGACGCCGACA
>CAXTWJ010000035.1:7315-14091 GCA_964247925.1 uncultured Sphingomonas sp. | reverse complement strand
CCGCGCTGCTCAAGTCCTGGATCGACCATGTCGTCCGCGCCGGCGTGACCTTCTCGATGAGCTACGAGGGGCTGGTCAAGGGCAAGAAGGCGACCGTCATCATCGCGTCGGGTGGCAATTTCGCGCCGGGCACGCCCTATGAGGGCCTGAACGTCGCGAGCGGTTACCTGAAGCAGATCCTGGGCTTCATCGGCATAACCGATGTCGAGATCGTCCTGGCGGGCGGAACGCTCGCGATCGACCAGGGCCAGACGACGCTGGACGAGTTCGTCTCGCGGCAGGGCGCGGTGCTGGAAGCGGCGGCGGCCTGAAGCGGTCGCGGGCGAAGCCGGCGTCGTCGCGCCGGCCCCGCCTGACCTGCTGGGCCCGATCCGCTTTCACGGAAGCGAACCGGGCCCTAGTCGGCCGGGCGGTCCGCGTGATCGGGATCCCAGGACGGCTCCGGCCCGAACCGGGCCGCCAGGGCATCGATGAACGCCCGCGTCTTGGCGGGCGCGACGCCGGGCGGGCGGATGGCGTAGAGACCGGCCTCGGACACCGGATAATCGGCCAGCAACGGCACCAGCGCCCCGTCGGCGATCTCGGTGCCGAGCATGAAGGTCGGCAGCCCGACGATGCCGTGGCCCGCGACGGCCGCGGCACGCATCGCGGCGGGGCTGTCCGAGCGGAACCGGCCGGCGACGCGGATCGAGGTGACGCGGGGTCCGTCGTGGAACCGCCACAGGTCTCCGTCGGGCACCGTGTAGACGATGCAATCATGGTCGGCGAGGTCGCGGGGCCGCGCGGGGATGCCCCGCCTCGCGAGATAGGCGGGGCTTGCCAGCACGGCGAGCCGGAGCGGCGCGATCCGCCGCGCGACCAGCGCGGAATCGGCCAGCGAGCCCATCCGAACCGCGACGTCAAAGCCCTCCGCCAGGATGTCGACCCGCTTGTCGCTGAGCGAGAGATCGACCCGTAGTCGGGGATGCGTCTCCATCAGGTCGGCCAGCATCGGCGAGAGGTGGCTTGTGCCGAACGCGATCGGCGCCGTGACGCGCAGCAGCCCCGTCAGCTCCCGCTGGTTCTGGGCCGCGTCGAGCAGCGCTCCATCGAGTTCATCGAAGGCGGTTCGCGCGCGCTGCCGCAGCGCCTCCCCCGCCTCCGTCACGACGACGCCGCGATTGCTGCGGGTCAGCAGGCGGGCGCCGAGATCGTCCTCCAGCCGGGCGATGCGCCGGCTGACGACCGACTTGGAGGTCGCGAGGCGATGCGCGGCGCGGCTCAACCCGCCCGCCTCGGCGACGGCGAGGAAGGTCTTCACGTCGTCATAGTCGGTCGCCACGTCGCTTTTCGCCTTCGCCACGGCACCCAGGCCGCCTCAGATCTTCAGCAGCCTGCCCAGCTGGGCGACATCGTCCTCGAGCAGGCGCATCGCCTCCTTGACGTCGCCGCTACCGGTTCGGCGCGCATCCGGCTGCAACAGCGAACGCACCGCCATCTCGGCGATGGTGTCGGCGACCTCCTGTTTGGAGATGCGGCCGTCGGGATGATACCACCAGGCGCTCCAGTTCCGCATCCCGATGATCGCCAGCGCGGCGACATGGGAATCGACGTGTCGAAACCTGCCCACCGCGATCCCGCGTTCGATGACCTTCGTGAAATGATCCAGGATCGACTTCTTGGACGCGTCGTGCTTCTGCCTGAGCTCGGCGGAAAGGTCCGCCTCGGCGCGGTCCAGGACGCGGAACAGCACGTGGTTCTCGAGGACCCACGAGGTGGAAATCCGCAATGCCTGGCCCAGCGCCTCTTCCGGATCGCGCCCGGTCTCGGTGACGAGGTCGTTGAGCTGGACGTCGATGGAGACCGTGACCTCCTCGATCAGCGCCTCCAGCAGCTTTTCCTTGCTCGCGAAATGGTAATAAAGGCCCGGCCGGCTTATGCCGAGCGCGGCGGCGACGTCGGCGAGGTTGGTGCCCCCGAAGCCGCGCTCCGCGAACAGGTCGGCGGCGGCCTTCAGGACCGCGCGGCGAACGTGCGGCGTCCCTTGGCGGGTCGGACGCTCGGCCGCCGCGGCGGGCGCGACCTGCTTTGCCTGCCTTGTCGCGGCCAGCCCCTTCGTCGATGTCTTGGCCATGGCGCTGTCCCGTCGTCCCGTTCCGCGACCAGGCTGTATCCGTGATCGCTCCACGCCGAAACGGCAAATGTCCCGATGCTCGCGGGCGCTCGCCGACGGCCTGGACCGTGCTGTTGGTCAGCCGCGAAAGACGGGCACGGCGCGACCCGGCGCCACCGGGCTTGCCTGGTCCATCAGCCGACGCAGTTCGCCGATACGCGCCTCGCCCCGCTGAAGCGCCTCGTGGTTCGTGTGGACCGAGTAATAGCCGAGCGCGAGCTCGTGCGGGTGCGGCACCGCCGACCCGATCACGAAGGCGGCGCCCCGCTCCCCCGCGACCAGCGAGACGCGGCCGTCGGACCGATCGAGCAACACCATCTCACCATCGCCGATCACCTCGTCGCCGAGCAGCAGCGAGCCGGCGCCCGCCGCGATCCAGGCGCCGCCATGCGTCGGCGGCGCGCCATAGTCCCAGCGCTCGCCGGGGTTCAGCCTGACGAGCAGGTAGATCACGCCGTCCGGGGCGCGCACGGGGCTGGTGACGCCGTCGTGCGTGCCGAGGATGACGGTGGCGGGGCCGGTCGCCGGCATCGCCGACGCCTCGATATACTGCGAGTCGACCGGGCCGTTTTCCAGCGCCGCTGGAAGCGCGAGCCACAGCTGAAAGCCCCGGACGCGCGGCTCGCCGCCCAGCGTCATCTCCTTGCCGTGCCAGACCCCGCCGCCCGCGCGCATCCACTCGACGCCGCCCGGGCGGATCGAGCCGGTGCCGCTCGCGGGATCGTCGAACAGCATCTCCCCCTCCACCAGCAGGGTGACGGTGGCGATCCCCGAATGCGGATGGAGCGGCATGTCCATGGCCACGCGTGCGTCGAAGTCGAACAGGTCGAGGAACACGAAGGGCTTGAGCTCCTCGCCCAGGTCGGACGGGCTCATCAGCCGCGTGATCGGACCGTGCCGACGCCCGCGCGTGCGATAGATGATCCTGCCGGTCCCGGTGCCGGTCTCGCTCATCGGCCGTGTCACGACGTTCATGCTCGTTCTCCTTCGCCCGTCGCCCTTCCGGAGCCGAATCCTCCGGACGGGCGGCGCTGCCTCACATCTTCCAGGCCACCGTGACGCCATAAGTCGCTGGTTGCCCGACGTAACGCGCGATCGTGTCCTGCACCCGCGTGATCGTCGTCCGATAGTATTTGTTGCCGACGTTGCGTCCCCAGATCCACGCCCGCCACGGCCCGTTCGCCGCCTCGACGCCGGCCCGCAGGTCGACGAGCGCATAGGCCGGGATGTTAAAGGCGGGGTCGTTGTAGGTCGTGGTGGAGGTGAAGCCGATGTCGGCCGGCCGACCCGGAGCGGCCGGCGTGAGCCCGGACTTGGAGCGGCTCTGATAGGTGACGCCGACGCCCAGGAAGGGCTTGATCGTGTCGGTCGCGCGCCACTCGTACTGGATGTCGAGGTTGCCGGACAGGTCGGGCGTGAACGGGAAGGTCTCGCCGGTGATGGGCACGCGCGCGGTGTCGGCGTGCTGGCGGCTGGGATAGACGCTGAAGTCCGTGCCATCGGGATTGCGCAGGATGCGCGAGTTAACATAGGTGCCGCTGGCGTTCGCCGTCAGCCCGGCCAGCGGCTGCCACGTGCCCTGCAGCTCCAGCCCCCAGATGCGCGAGCGCGGGATGTTGACGAGCTGCTCCAGCTGCCCGAAGATCGTCGAGACGCGGCTGCGGATCTGCTTGTCGCGATAATCGTAGTAGAAGGCGGCGGCGTTGACCTGCAGGTTGCGCGTGCCCAGCGGCGTCTTGAACCCGACCTCATAGGCGGTCAGCTTCTCCTGCGTCACCGGCAGCAGCTGGCTGGTCAGGTTGGCGGCGGTGAGCGGATAGCTGCCCGCCTTGTAGCCGCGGCTGGCGTTCGCGTACAGCAGGGTCGCGTCGGCGAACGGCTTCCAGTTAAGCCCGCCGCGCCACGAGACATTGTGCTGGTGCAGGACGTCGTCGAGCGTGCCGGAGGTGAACAGCGCCGCCGGCGGCGTGTTCGGGTCGTTGCGCAGCGTCACGCACTGGCCGGGCGCGGTGGTGCGCGGCACGCGCAACGCGAACTGCTGGATGTTGCCGAACACCGTCGCGAGCACGCCGTCGCCGGGATCGCCCGTGCAGCCGACATAATGGTAGCGGTTGTCCGTGTACCGCCCGCCCAGCGTGAGCGTCAGCGCGTCGGTCAGCTTGAGGTCGGCGTTGGCGAAGCCGGCGATCGAGCGGATGCGCGAATCGGCGATCGCGTAACCGCTGCTGAAGGCACCGATCATCGGGATCACGAAACCCGCGCCGTCGGCGTTGAGCGCGAACTGATCGAGATCGGAGATCGAGTCATGCTGGTAATTGCCGCCGAACGACCAGATCAGGCGCCGGTCGAAGCTGTTGCCCGACAGCCGCAGCTCCTGTGAGAAATCCTTGATGTGGCCCGACAGACGGATGACCAGATCGCGCCCGGCGGTGCCGTCGCCGTCGTTCAGGCTGTTTCGGCGTAGATACGAATAGGCCGAGATCGAGGTGAGCGTCACGTCGGGCGCGAGGTCGAGGTCGCCGCGCAGCGACGCCTGGCCGAACCGGTCGTGCCGTCGGAACTTCGTGTTGGGGTCCCAGTCGGTCGACCGGGGATTTTCCCCGGCACGTTGCTGCGCCGCGCGCGAGGCGATCAGCGCCGGGCTGACCGCCGCGCCGTTGACCGGATCGATGTTGTCGACGCTCTGCGCCGCGCGCGTGTCCGACCGGTCTATCCAGCCGTTGAGGTTGAGCGACAGGCGCAGGCCGGGCGTTGGGGTAGCGTCGATCAGCAGCCGCGCCCGCGAGAAGCGCTGGTCGCCCAGTTCGTCGTCGCGCGTCGCGCTGCGCTGCCACGCGCCGCCCTGCGACGTGCCCGCCGACAGGCGCGCGTTGACGTTCTCGGTCAGCCGTCCGCTGATGAAGCCGTTCGCCTCGAACAGCCCGAACCGCGAATAGGAGACATCGGCGCCCGTGTGCAGCGTCGCGGTCGGCTTCGCGGCGATGTAGTTGACGAGGCCGCCGGTCGAGTTCTGGCCGAAGACGGTGCCCTGCGGACCCTTCAGCACCTCCACCCGCTCCAGGTCGAGCGTCGCGCCGCGCGCCATGATCGGATAGGCGAGCGGCACCTGGTCGAGGTACATGCTGACCGTCGGCGGCGCGGCGAGGCTGTTGTCGAAGAACCCGACGCCGCGCAACGTATAGGTCGGCACGTCATACTGCGTGGCGACGACCGTTAGGCTGGGCACGACGCGCACCAGATCCTCCGCACGTGTGACGCCCTTGGTCGCGAGCTCGCTCGGCCCGATCGCGCTGATCGACATGCCGACATCGTTCAACCGCTGCTCGCGCTTCTGCGCCGTGACGATGATGTCCTGGAGGTCGGTGGACGACCCCGCCGGCTGATCGGTCGCGCCGGGCACGGGCGTCTCGCTGGGGGTCGAGGCCGGCGGGGAAGCCGCCTGGTCCGAGGGCGTGGCGCCGCCGGGCGACGTCACCTGCGCCGCCGCCGGCGCGGACAAGGCCGTCACCACGATCATCGCGCCGATACTGACGCCGTTACGCCATGCGTTGCCGCTTTCCATCATCTCTCTCCCTCTTTGCGCCTGGACACGTGTGCGCTCTTCTTGTCGCTTCACGCGGTCATGCCAATTGTTCGTCGTGTGTGTCAAACAGTCTTCTCGTGCGTCGAATACCGTCCGCCGTTAGCCGGCGGGCTGGCGATACAGGTCGAGCTTACGCCGGAACGCATCGGGGATCGCGCAGCTGGCCTTGGTGGCATCGTCGACGAAGATGGGCGACAAACGACCGGTGAAGACGGGCTGGCCATGGTCGTTCCGTCCCGCTATCTCTAGGTCGAACGTGCGCGTGCGGACGTCGGCCAACGCCACCGTCATCGTGAACCAGTCGTCGGGCCAGAGCATGTGGTGGAACTCGACCGCGATCGCCTTGATCGGCGTGCCCAGGCCGGAGGCGGCGAGCGGCTCTCCCTCGTTCAGCACCGCGCGCAGGAACCAGCCATAGGCGGCGGAGAGATAGTCGAAGAACCGGCCGGTATAGACGACGCGCGCCGGATCGCACTCGCTCCACAGCACGCGGCGCCGCACGACAATGGGCCGACGCGATACCAGCGCCTCGACATAGTCGGGCCCGTCGCTCACGCGGCGACGCGCCGCTCGGCGCCCGCCTGCTCCTGCTCATGCTCCTGCTCGTGCTGCAGCTTCTTGACGATGATGTCGCGCAGCATCGGCTTGGACGGCTTGCCCGACGACGCGATCGGGAAACCGGGAACGACCTCGATCCGCTCGGGGAACTTGAACTTGGCAAAGCCCATGTCGCCCAGGTGACGGGCGACCTCGGGAACGCTCAGCTCGTCATACCCCTCCTCCAGCATCACGAACGCGCACATCTTCTCGCCATATTCGCGGTCGGGCATCGCGACGCACATGACGGCGGCGACCTTGGGGTGCTGGTTGACGGCCAACTCGACCTCCGAGCAGTTGATCTTCTCGCCGCCCCGGTCGATCACGTCCTTTACCCGCCCCTCGAAGGCGAGGTAGCGCTGGCCGTCGATCACTCGCCAGCTCATCAAGTCGCCGCTGCGGTAATAGCCGTCGCTGGTCCACGCGCCGGCATTGTGCTCGGGC
>CAXTWJ010000035.1:0-7215 GCA_964247925.1 uncultured Sphingomonas sp. | reverse complement strand
GTCGCCGCTGCGGTAATAGCCGTCGCTGGTCCACGCGCCGGCATTGTGCTCGGGCGCGTCGTAATAGCCGCGGATCGCGCAGGGGCCGCGCAGCAGCAGCTCGCCGATCCCGCCCGGCTCGACGTCGCGCTCCGACCCAGGCTCGACCAACCGGATCTCGTCATGCTCCGACACCGACCGGCCCACCGTGGTGGCGATCGCGCGCTCGGAATCCTGCTGGCGCGTGAAGCAGAGCAGCCCCTCGGTCATGCCATAGATGGTATAGGCGGGCGCATGCACCATCGCGCTGAAGTTCAGCGCCTGCTCCAGGCAGATCAGGCCATAGGCGCCGGCGAAGGTCGTCTCGTCGATCGCGCCGCGCTCTTTCAGGCGAAGCGCGTGGACCAGCGTGATCGCGCACCATTTCGGGCGGCGCTCGTTGATGACGGTGGCGATCGTGTCGAGGTCGCCCCCCGGCGCGATCGCGACCTCGCCGCCCGTCAACAACGTCGGCATGATGAAGCACGACATCGGCATGTTGTGCAGCATCGGGTTCGGCGTGAATGAGACCAGCGTCTCGTCGAAGCCGAAATACCGGTCCACCGCGCGCGAGGCATAGACATATTCGTTGTGGAAGCGCGGGATGATCTTGGGCGTGCCGCTGGTGCCGCCCGAGAGCTGGAACATCGCGACCTGGTAAGGATCGAGATCGGCGCGGATGTCGGCCACCACCGCGCGGGCGGCGTCCGCGTCCTCGGCCCGCCACAGCGCGTCGAGCGACAGCGCCGGGTCGGCGACCGCGCCGTCGCCGCCGATTACCAGCGTGTGCCGGATCGCGGTCAGCTGCTCGCGCATCGACAGCGCGAAGCCGATCAGGTCGAAGCTGCCGGCGTCGGCGGAAACGATGTGCGCCACCGCCTTCGCCTGCCGCCCGATCTGCCCGATCTCGAGCGCGCGGTGCGCCGCCAGCGTGCAGATCGGGATCAGGCCGGCCTTGAGGCAGCCCAGGAAGGCGTACATCAGCTCCTTGGAGTTGACGGTCTGGAACAACACGCGCTCAAGCGGGCGCAGGCCCAGGCGGTGGAGCGCGGCGGCGACGCGGTCGGTGATGGCGTCCAGCTCGCGATGGCTGATCGTGACGCCCGGTTCGGACAGCGCGACACGGTCGGGCCAGCGGCGGGCGACCGCGCCGAGCGCGTCGGTCAGCGTCTCCTCACTCAGCACGCCCTCGGCCGCGTAATAGTCGACCACGGCGCCGGGCAGGTAGCTGACCCCCGGCAATTGATGCCTCACACCCGCCATGTCTCTCCTCCGTTCTCGTTGTTGGTGGTCAGGCCGCCCGGGCGAGGTGGCGCTGGTATTCCTGAAAAAATCGCGGGGCGTACGCCGCCATGCGCCGGTCGTCGATCCGGCCCGTGCGGCCCATGAACTCGTGGATGAAGGCGAGGATCGGCTGGTCCATCCGCGTCGCGACGGTCTCGTACCATTCGAAGCTGCGCCGCGCGGCCTCGCCGAACAGGTCGCGCGCCGGGCGGCGCAGCGCCTCGAACCGCGCCAGCGCGCGCGCGACGTCCGCGCCCGTCTCGGCGAAGGCGGCGAACAGCGCGGCCGCGTCCTCCATCGCCAGCCTGGTGCCGCTGCCGATCGAGAAATGCGCGCTGCGCAGGCTGTCGCCGAGCAGCACGACGTTGCCGTCCGACAGCCGCTCGTTGGTGACCACGGGAAAGCGGCGCCACGTCGTGCGGTTCTCGACCAGCTTGTGGCCGTCCAGCTCGGCCGCGAACACCCGCTCGAACAGCGCCTTGCGCTCGGCGTCGGTCATCGCGTCCATGCCCGTGCCCGTCCAGGAGGCGGCATCGCACTCGGCGACGAACGTGCTGGCTTGCGGACCATAGGCGTAATAGTGACCGATGAACGCGCCGCCGCCGACCGTCCGGAAGACAAGCGCCATCGGCCGCAGCGCGGCGGCGACGCCGTACCAGGCGAAGCGGTTGGTCAGCTCATGACTCCGCGTCCCGAACGCGGCTTGCCGTTGCATCCGCGACGACGAGTTGATGCCGTCGCTTGCCACGACCAGGTCGTACCGGCCGGCCGCCGCGTCGAGATCGTCCAGCCGCTGGCCGTAACGCAGCTCGACGCCGGCCTCCTCGGCGGCGGCGGCGAGGATCCGCAGCAGCGTCAGCCGCTCGACCGCGCCCATCGCCGCCGGATACTCGACCGTGAATTCCTGTCCGTCGACGCGGAAGAGCTGGCGGTCGTCGAAGTCCATCGCGTCGAGGATGGCGCGATGCACCTCCGGGTCGAGCGTCTCGATCTCGCGCATCGCGCGGCCGCCAAGCCCGACGCCGAAGCCCCAGGAAGCGCCGCGCGCGCCCTGCTCCACCACCGTCACCGCGTGGCCGGGGTTCGCGCGCTTCAACAGCCGCGCGAAATAGAGCCCGGCGGGCCCCGCCCCGACCACCAGCACCTTCACGCCACGCCGTCCGCGTCGACGATGCGCAGCGTGTCGCGGCCATATTCCGCGATCACGCCCTCGACCCCGCCGCTGCAGCAGCTGTACCAGACCGCCGGCTTGAAGCCGGCGGCGCGGCGGTCGAACACCAGCTCGCGCTCACCGCTGATGGTGACGTAGCCGTGGCGCGCTTCGCCGACCTTCGCGGCGGGATTGGCCTCGGCGGTGCGCACCAGCCCGGCGAATTCGGGGACGTCGAGGACGAACAATCGCGGCATTAGGCGTCCCCACGCAGATAGTTGTCGACCAGGACGGCCTTGCGGCGCCAGATCTCGTCCACCGTGTCGACGCGGCGCTCGGCTTCCGTCTCGATCGCGATCGCGGCCTCGATTGTCAGCCTGGCGTCGGCGGCGTCGTGCCGGGCGAGCTCGCGGCGCTGCCAGGCGATCTCGACCGCGTAGCCGTTGGGGTCGGTCACGTAGATCGACTCGATGATCTCGTGCGCGGCCTGCATGATCTTGTAGCCCTTCGCCTCCAGCTTCGAGCGCCACGCGACAAGCTCTTCCTCGCTGTCGACGCGCCAGGCGGTGTGGACCGAATTGTAGAGCCAGCTGCCCGGCTCGACCGAGTCGGCCGGCTTGTCCGAACCCAGATAGTAGAAGAACGCGATGGTGCTGCCCTGCCCCGAGTCGAAGAAGAAGTGCAGGAAGTCCGGGTGCGTTTCCGGCCCCCAGCCGCGCGCGCAGACCGCGTGGACCAGTTCCAGCCCCATCACGTCGCGATAGAAGGCGATCGTCTCGGCCAGGTGCCAGGTCGGGCGGGCGGTGTGGTGGACGCCGTGGAAGCGGGGCTGGACGGGGGCGGGCGACGGCGACGGCTGGGGCGCCTCGCGAAGGGACAGGTCCTGGTCGGCTAGCATGATCGCGATCCTTCGTGCGGGTGGGACATCAGTCGGCGAACGCCTCGGCCGCCCATCGGCCGATGGCGTCGCCGGCGAGCGGGCGCGCGCTGGGCTCGCCGGGGGGGATCGGGCGGCCATGATGGTCGCCCGCGAAGCGGTGCCGCTGCTTGTCGGCGGCGCCAATCCAGCCGAACAGCGCGTCGTTCTCCGCCGGGAAGGTGCAGGCGTCGCCGGTATATTCGATCAGCAGCGTCGGCTGCTCGATCGCGGGCGCGCACGCCTCCATCGAGGCGTTGGAGGAAAGGCCCGACCAGGTGGAAAGCCAGCTGTCGGCGGTGCATAGCCGCGCGAAGCCGATGCTGCCCAGGTTCGACACCGCCGGATTGGCGCCCCAGAGCGAGCCGAGCCGGCGGTCGGACGGATCGATCGACAGGTCCCAGCAGCGCAGGTCGGCGTCGGTGCGCCAGATCTCGATGACCGGCGTGTGCGCCGCCACCTTGCGATCGGCGGCGGACGGCTTGTCCGCCAGCCGCTTGCGCGCCGCGAGCCGCTCGGCGACGAGGTCGCGGGCAAGGGCGTCGAGCCGGCGCACTCGCTCGACCTGCGCGTCGGCGTAGCGGCCCGCGAACTCGGCCGAATAGGTCGCGCCCTTGCCGGAGAAGCCGTTGGCTGGGCTGAACGGGTCGAGCGACGCGTCGCTAGACAGCGCGTCGTCCTCGTCGGTCACCGACGGGTCGATGCAGTTCATCAGCAGCCTGCCCTGGCCGAGATGCGCCGAGACGAAGACCAGCCCGTCCGCCGGCACCATCTCGACCTCGGCCAGCTTGGTGGGCTTGCCCGCCGGGGTGCGCGCGACGCGGCGCTCGGGGGCCAGCAGCGCCTGCTGGTTGTAGAAGGCGAACAGCGCGCCGCCGCCCGAGCCGCCGACCTGGATGACGCGCTTGAAGCCGAGCCCGCGCAGGAAGCTCATCGACGCGGCGAGGTCGGCGATCGCGACCTCGTGCTCCAGGCGGATGTCGTTGCCGATCAGGCGCGGCGCGGGCAGGAAAACCGCCATGCCCTGTCGCGCCAGCTCGGCGGCGAGATAATTGGCGACCAGGTGCTCGCGCGGGTGCGCGACGACGGCGACGGTGGTCTCGCCGCCTCGGCGGAACAGATAGCCCGATACGACCTGGCCGTCATGCGTGCGCAGCGGATGGACGGTCAGCGTCAGCCCGTCCGGCACCCGCTCCGGGTCCCAGAACGCGCCGCGCAGCCCCGCCGTCTCGGCGCCGGCGTCGATCGCCGCCACGACCTAGGACTCCACCGCTTGGCGGAGAGCGCGCGCCTGCGTCGCGTAACCGCCGCTCAGCAGCGCGCCAGCGTCGGGTGCGGTCGGGTCGAGGCCCAGCTCCTCCAGCATGCGGAAGGTGGTGGCGATCGCCGACGATAGCACCGGGATGCCGACTTGCGCCTCAACGATCGGGATTGCCTTCAGCGACGGCATCTGGACGCACGCCGACAGGACGAGCGCGTCGGCGTTGGCGCGGTTGAGGCGCGGGTAGATGTCGACCAGCGCCAGTGGGTCGCGCCGGCCGACCTCCAGATTGTCCTCGATCTCCAGCGCGACGCGGTCGAGTACCTCGACGCCCTCCGCCTCGATATAGTCGACGACGACCTGCGTCAGCGGCTTGGAATAGGGGGCGACGAGGACGATCTTTCTGGCGCCCAGCGCGTGGAGGCCGTCGACCAGCGCGCCCGCGCTGGTCACCACGGGGGTCGGCGCGCCGTTCTCCACCGTGCGGCCGTGCAGGCGCTCCTGCGACACGCGGTGATAGCCATGCCCCATGCTCATGATCGCGACCAGGCAGGCATAGCCCATCACGTCGACGCGCGCGTCGGACAGCTCCAGCGCGCACCGGTCCGAGTCGCGGTCCATCGCGGCGAGTTCGTCGCGCGTCACCCGCTTCATCCGCATCCGGCTGGAGTGGAAGGTGAACGCCTCGCCGGTCAGCGCCGCCCGGCGCATGAGCATGGCGGGGATCTCCGTCTCCATCGTCGTGTTGGAGCTCGGCACGATCTGACCCACCCGGTACGCCGACCGGCCCGCGTTGGCGCTCATCGAAATCCTCTTCCTCTCAACGACTGAGTCCGTTATTCGCCACTCGTGTATAAAAGTCAACGGGCCGCGGCCCTGGGAGAGGCATGATGACGGATCACGATGGTCGGGGCGCGGAGCCCGCCGGCAACTGGATCGATGGCGCGTGGAACGCCGGCGGCACCGTGGGCGAGTCGATCAGTCCCTCTACGGGCGAGGCGCTCGGCCGCTACGTCGCGATCGGCGAGGAAGAGGCTCGGCTGGCGATCGCGGCGGCGCGCAAGGCGTTCGACACGACGGCGTGGCCCACCGACCGCTCGCTCCGCTCGCGCGCCTTGTTCGAGCTGGCCGACCGACTCGCGGAACGCCTGGCGGACATCGCGCTGATGCTGAGCCGGGAGGGCGGCAAGCTCCATCAGCAGACGCAGTGGGAGGTCGGCGGCGCGATCGAATGGCTGCGCTACGCAGCGGCGAGCGCGCTGCTCCAGACCGCCGGGCGCGCGCTGGAGACCGCGCCGGGCGTCCATTTCCGCTCGGAAGCGGAGCCCATGGGTGTCGTCGGCGTGATCTCGCCGTGGAACTCGCCGATCATCCTGTCGGTGCGCGCGATCGGGCCGGCGCTCGCCGCCGGCTGCGCCGTGGTCCTGAAGCTGCCGCACCAGACCGCGCTGACCAATGCGCTGTTCGCCGGGGCGATCGCAGCGGCGACGATGCTGCCGCCAGGCGTGCTGAACACGATCACCGAGGAGGGAAGCGTCGGCGCGGCCATGCTGGTGGCGTCGCCCGACGTGAACGCGATCAGCTACACCGGCAGCACGGAAGTGGGACGGACCATCGCCGCCGATGGTGCGCGGACGCTCAAGCGCCTCAACCTCGAACTGGGGGGCAAGACGCCGCTGATCGTGTTCGACGACGCCGACCTCGCCGTCGCCGTGCCGCAGGTGGTAATGGCGTTGGCGGCGATGAACGGGCAGTTCTGCTGCACCGGCTCGCGCGTGCTCGTCCATCGCGGCATCGCCGACGCGCTGCGGGCGGCGCTGGTCGAGGCTTACAGCCACGTCCGGCTCGGCGGCAGCGAGGACCCCGACGCGCAGCTCGGGCCGCTGATCGACCGAGGCAGCGTCGATCGCCTCGACCGGCGCGTCGCCGAGGCGGCGGACTATGCTACCGTGCTGGTACGCGGCGGTCCCGTCATCGACGGGCCGCTCGCGGCGGGCGCCTTCTTCCGCCCGGCGCTGATCGAGGTCGAGCCGCTCGACGCCTTCGTCGTCCAGAGCGAGCTGTTCGGCCCCGTCCAGACCTTCGAGATCTTCGACGACGAGGACGATGCCGTCCGGCGGGCCAACGCGACCGAGTTCGGCCTCGCCGCGTCGATCTTCACGGGTGACGAGGCGCGCGCCCGGCGCGTCGGCAAGCGCATCCGAGCGGGTCACATCTGGACGAACTGCTGGGGCGTGCTGTCCGAGCATTTCGAGCAGAGCGGATTCAAGCAGAGCGGCATCGGCCTGCTCTGCGGCCCGCGCGCGATCGAGCAGTTCCAGGAGATCAAGGTTTATGCGTCGAGCGACGCGGCCCCAGCCGCCAACTGAGGTCGCGGCGGCGTCGATCGCTCAAAGAACCGTCTCGCGCGAGAAGCGCGAGCGCCTCAGCTTGCGAGGTCGCCGAGGCCGGCCAGTTTCAGTGTGTCGCGGCGCAGCCGGTCCTGCACGGCGGCAATGCCCGCCGACCCGTCGTCCGACGGGTCGATCGTAACCCGGAACGGGCGTTTGCCGCGCGGCGCGTCGACGACCTGCCTGATGACGCGGC
>CAXTWJ010000034.1:0-14226 GCA_964247925.1 uncultured Sphingomonas sp. | reverse complement strand
CTGATAGTCGGCGACGAAGGCGGGCAGGTTCTCGGCCACCAGCTTGCGCAGCTCGGCGGCTTCGGGCGCGTCGGCGGGAACGCGCGCGAGCTGGGGGGCGAGCGCGTCGAGGCGGGTGCCGAGGCGATCGACCAGTTGGGCCGCTGGCGCCGGCAGCCGCGGGCGCTGGGCGGCGAGCCAGCGTTCGGTCTGCGCGGGCAGCGCCTTCAGGTCGGACTGGACGAGGCGTTCGGCCGTGGGCGCGCGCTCGACGGGCCAGACGGCGAGGCCGACGGTGACCATCACCATCAGCATGACCGTGAGCAGGAAACCGAACAGCCCGATCGGCGAGAAGAAGCCGATCACGATCGCGAGGGTCAGCAGCGCGGCATCGGCCAGCGCGATGCGGGTCAGGCGCCTGCCGATCGCGTGCACCTGTCGCTGGCGACCGCGGCGCGCGGCCGGGTTCTGCCCGACATCGCCCGCGATCCGCGCCATCGCGGCGCGCGCGCTGGCGATCTGGTCATCGACCTCGCTCATACCGACTCGAGCTGGAACTGCGCGGGGGCCGGCCCGGACAGCTGCCCCTGCGACGCGCCTTCCGCCCGGGCGATATAGCCGCGCGACTTCTCCACCTCGCTGCCGAGCGCGTTGACAGTGGTCTTCATCGAATCGAGCGCTTTCAGCTTGAAGGTGTCGATCGCGTCCATCGTGTCGTAGATGTTCTGGAACGCGCGCTGCAGCGTTTCCAGCGGGATGGTCGCGGACGCCGCCTGTTCATGGATGCGCGCGGTGTTGCTCTTCAGCAGCTTGCCCGTTGAGTCGATGATGTCGCCGGTCGTGGTGTTGAGCTGCGTGATCTGCTCCAGCACCAGCTTCTGGTTGGTCAGCGCGCTGGCGACCGTCACCGCAGTGCGCAGCGCGGACACGGTGGTGGTGGAGGCGCGATCGACGCCCTTCACCAGCTCGACATTGTTCTTCTTGACCAGGTCGAGCGCGAGATAGCCCTGCACCGTCACCGCCATCTGCGTCAGCAGGTCCTGCGTGCGCTGGCGGGTGTAGAACAGCGCGGTCTCGCGGATCGCCTTGGCCTTGGCGGGATCGGTGTGGTCGAGCTCGTTGGCCTTGTCCTCCAGCCGCGCGTCCATCGTGCGCGACAGGTGAATCATCTGTTCCAGCCTGCCCATCGCCGCCCACAGGTTCGCGCGCTCGGTGTCGATCGCGGCGTTGTCCATCAGCAGCTCGTCCTTGCCGGAGGCGAGCGACTTCAGGATCTGGCTGATGTGGGTCTGCGAGGATTTGTAGCTGTCGAAATAGTTGCGCATCTTCGAGCCGAACGGGATGATACCGAACAGCTTCTGCGGCGCGGTCAGGTTCCCCTTCTTGCCGGGGTCGAGGTCCTCGACGACGCGGCGCAGCGCGGCCAAATCCTTGCCGACGCCGCCCTCCTGATCCATCGCGCGGACGGGGCGATCGAGGAAGCGGTTGGACTGGCCGGCGGCGTCCCTGATCTCCTTGGCGCCCATCGCGGTGATCGCATCGACCCTGCGGCCGAACTCCGGCGAGTTGACGTCCTGCGCCACCAGTTCGGCGACGAACCCATCGACGCGCTCGTCCAGCTTCGATTTCACGTCCGACCCGACCGGGACCAGTCCGGCCGCGGCCTCCGCCTGCACGACCGGCACCGGATCGGGCGGCGTGAGGGTCAGCGGCTTGTCCGCGGTCAGCGTCTCGGTGCTCGTCGCCATGCCCTGTTCCTTCGGCGGGTGTGTATTGCGCTTATAATACGGCGCTGCTCTATCGCAAGGATGCGCGCGCTCCTTCCGCTCCTCGGCCTGGCCCTTCTCGGCGCGCGTCCCGCGCCGGTGCCGATCAGCATCGGCTCGCGCCCGAGCTGCGGGGCGACGCGATCGTAGCCTTGCGGGTCACGGCCAGCCTCGCGGCCGACCTGTCGGGGGTGACCCGGTTCGACTGGGCGACCAACTGGGCGGGGGAGGCGAGGCTGGGCCAGTGGTCGCGCGACATGGTCGTGGCCGGCGCCACCGCGACCGAGCCGGCGCCGCATGGCGGGCGGGTGATCCATGCCGCCCCGGGCGCGCCGATCACGGTGACGTACCGGGTCGTGTCCGCCGATGCCGCCGACCCGACCGCGACGGACAGCGAGCAGCCGCGGCCCGTGGTCCGGCCGGGCTGGTTCTACGCGGTGGGTCAGGCGCTGTTCGCCGTGCCGCAGGGCCGCGACGATCAGCCGGTCGGCTTCGTCTGGGACGGGCCGACGGGGGTCGGCTTCGCCTCCGCCCTGCAGCACGCGACCGCGGGGCGGGGCCGGCCCTAGACGCTGGACGACCTGACGGAAGCATCGTGATCGGCGGGCGCGATCTGCGCGTCACGAGCGTGGAAGCGGACGCGACGAGCAAGGCCGGCAACGTCGTGGCCGGGCTGGACCCGGCCTCGCCCGCCTGTGCCGCCGAGCTGCACGACGGCATGGCGATCACGGGGCGCAGGGGCGGCAAGCCGGGCGACTCGACGGTCGATTATGTGCTGACGGTCAGCGATGCCGGCGTCGCGCGCAAAATCCGCTTCCGGCCCGCGGGCAGGGCCACGGAGTCGATACAGCAGATCGCGCTGGACCGCGCCGCGTTCTCGGCCGATCCGGCGGGCTGCCGCGCCGCGCTGGCGGGCTGAACCGGGTCAGCCTTGCTGCCCGGTTCCCGGCGTTTCACCGCCGTTCGCAACCGTTCATCGCGGCTTCGTCCCGCCCCGCCGTGGGCGGAGCGCGTTGGTATTGCTTCGTTAACCCTGTCCGGTCAGGTTCATGGCTGTCAGGACGCGGCGGGGGTTGCCGTCCCTGACAAGACCACGCCGGCCATCGGGTTCAGGGTCGATGACGGGCGCGAGAGGGTGGGAACGACCATGAAGTTCACTGTTTCGGCCGCGCTCATCGGCCTTTCCTGCGCCGGTGCCGCCCATGCCGCCGACCCCGCCGCGACGGTCGCGCCGGTCGCCGCCGCCGCGGTCGCCAGCCATACGGAGGCCAGCGTCGGCGACAGTCAAGTCCGCGCGCTGTTCCAGAGCTGGAAGCGGCTGGATACGCCCGGGATCAGCGGCATCGCGATCCCGTCGGTCCACCCGGTCGAGAAGCTGGCCTTCACCAGCAATTTCGGCATCCGCTCCGACCCGTTCAACGGCACGGCGCGGATGCACGCCGGCGTCGATATCCCCGGACCCATCGGCACCCCGATCTACGCCACCGCCGACGGCACCGTCGCGCACGCCGAGCGGATGGGCGGCTATGGCAACATGGTCGAGCTGGATCATGGCAAGGGCATCGCGACCCGCTATGGCCACCTGTCCAAGCTGCTGGTCACGCCGGGCACGCACGTCACCCGCGGCCAGCTGATCGCGCTGATGGGCTCGACCGGACGCTCGACCGGCTCGCACCTGCATTACGAGGTCCGGATCGACGGTCACGCGGTCAACCCGGTGCCGTTCCTGACCACCGCCGATTACTGGATGGCGAGCCATGATGCGGCGGTGAACGCGATTCCGGTGTCAATCAGCGGGCCGGCGCCGCAGGATTGAGCGTAGGCGGCAGGGTGCTAGCGTAGGTAGCGGCGAGACCGTCAAGCTCGGCCGGGGGGCGGTTAAGCCGCCCGTTCGACGCGGCTTTGCCGCGGCGAAGACAGAGCGGGAAGTTCGGTTGCCGCGGCCCCATGCAGGCCCTATCTGCCTGGCATGGTCACGCTTGCTCCCGACATTACGCTGACCCCCGCCGCCGCGGCCCGCGTCGCCGCGATCGCCGCGCGGCAGGGCAAGCCGGCCATCCTGCGGCTGTCGGTCGATGGCGGTGGCTGTTCCGGCTTCCAGTACAAGTTCGGCTTCGCTGACGCGGCCGACGGCGACGACACGGTCGCCGAGCATGATGGCGTGCGGCTGGTAGTCGATCCGATCAGCCTGGACCTGGTGCGCGGCGCGTCGGTCGATTACGTCGAGTCGCTGGGCGGCGCGGCGTTTCGGGTGGAGAACCCGCAGGCCGCGAGCGGCTGCGGGTGCGGGTCGTCCTTCTCCGTCTAGCCCCCGGCCACGCCGGTCGCTAAGCGGATGGTGTGAAGCTGGTCACCTACAACGTCAATGGCATCAAGGCGCGGCTGCCGCGCCTCCTCGAGTACTTGGCCGAGCAGCAGCCCGACGTGGTCGGCCTGCAGGAGCTGAAATGCTCCGATGACACGTTCCCGCGCGCCGAGATCGCCGATGCGGGCTACCAGGCAGTGTGGCATGGGCAAAAGGGGTTCAACGGCGTCGCGGTGCTGTCGCGCGGTGAGCCGCCCGTCGAGCGCCAACGTGGGCTGGCCGGCGAGCCGGAGGACGAGCATAGCCGCTATCTGGAGTGCGAGGTCGGGGGCCTGATCGTCGCGTCGATCTACCTGCCCAACGGCAACCCGCTGCCCGGGCCCAAGTTCGACTACAAGCTGCGGTGGATGGAGCGGCTGGCCACGCGCGCGCGCGCGGTGCTGGCGGAGGAGCGGCCGGCGGTGCTGATGGGCGATTACAACGTCATTGCGCACGACGACGACACCTTCTCCGTCGGCGCGATGGCGTCGGACGCGCTGATGCAGCCGGAAAGCCGGCAGGCGTATCGGCGGCTGCTGGCGCAGGGGTGGACGGACGCGCTCAGGACGCGGGCGCCGACGGGCGGCGTGTGGACCTTCTGGGACTATCAGGCGGGCGCGTGGCAGCGCGACGCGGGGTTCCGGATCGATCACCTGCTGCTCAGCCCGCAGGCGGCCGACCGACTGGGAGAAGCGGGTGTGGACAAGGAATATCGCGGGCGCGACAAGGCGAGCGATCATGCGCCGACATGGGTTCGATTGCGCTGATGCGCGGAGGTGACGCTGTGATCAAGGGCTGGCTGTTGCTGGCGGCGCTGGTCGCGACGCCCGTCTGGGCGCAGGAGCGCGACTACTGTCCCGAGCGCCCCGGGCTGAACACCCCGCCGTGCATCATCGACAAGGGCCATGTGTCGGTCGAGACGAGCCTGGCGGACTGGACGCTCGAGAAGCAGGGTGGCGACCGGAGCGACACGGTGCTGATCGGCGACACCAAGCTGCGCATCGGCTTGACCGACAATGTCGAGGCGCAGGTCGGCTGGACCCCGTTCGCGATCGATCGCGAGCGCAGCGGTGGCGGCGTGGACCGCGTCTCGGGCGTGGGCGACGTGACGCTGGGAGTGAAGGCCAATCTGGCCCACCCCGACGGCGACGGCTTTTCGGTTGCGGTGCTGCCTTACCTCAGCCTGCCGGTCGGGCGGACGGGGATCGGCGCGGGCGACTGGAGCGCGGGTGCGCTGCTGCCGATCACGTATGACCTGTCCAAGTCGGTCACGCTGGAGGCGACGCCGGAGGTGGATGCGGCGGTCGATGAGGACGGTGACGGCCGGCACCTGGCCTATAGCGGCACGGCGGGGCTGGGGTGGAAGCCGATCGGTGCCGTGACGCTGACCGGCGAGGCCCAGGTCGAGCGCGACCGCGACCCCGCCGGGCACGAGACGCGCGCGCTCGCGGCGCTGTCGATCGGCGTGATAGCGGGCAGGAACCTGCAGTTCGACCTGCTGGGCGCCAAGGGGCTGAACCGCGACGCGCCCGATGTGGAGGTATATGGGGGCGTGGCCGCTCGGTTTTAGCGCAGCTTCCGTTGCCTTTAGTCCCCGACCTTGAGCCAAACTGCGCTGTGTTGGCGCAACCGGAGAGAGCGGGGTCCCGGGTCAAGCCCGGGTGCGAGCAGGGTCAGAGCTGGCGCCCATACACTTGATACAGCTTGTTGACCCGGCTCTCGATCGTCTCCGCGATCGAGCGCATCCCCTGATTGTCGTCCAGGATCCAGCCGATCTCGCCCCGGCTCGCGCCGTAGTTCTTCACCGATGCCGCGCGGATGTACTCGATCATCATGAAGGCGAGCTGCGACGCCATGCGCGAGTTCTGCAGCTCCTTGACCACGCCCATCAGCGGCACGCGCACGGTGCGGACGCGGGGCTTGCGCAGCCACAGCAGCAGCTTGGCCCAGCCGAACGGCAGCAGCGAGCCGTTCAGCGGCTTGATGGCCTCGTTAAGGTCCGGCAGCGTGATCATGAACGCGACGGGCCTGCCGTCCAGCTCGGCGATGCGGATCAGGTCGTTGAACACGATCGGCTTGAGCTTGACGCCGACGTCCTTGATCTCGGGCGGGGTGAGGGGGACGAAGCCCCAGTTGTCGCGCCACGCGTCGTTGAGGATCGACAGGATGATCGCCGCTTCCTCCTCGAACTTCTTCTTGTTCACCTCACGCACGCGGATCCGCGGGTTCGCCTCGCCGGACTTGATGATCCGCTTCACCAGCCGCGGGAACTCCTGCGTGATATCGAGGTCATAGGTCATCATCTGCTTGACCGGCGTGTAGCCCGCGGCCTCGATCCAGGCGCGGTATTCGGGCTTGTCGTGGCCCATCATGATCGTGGGCGGGTGGTCGAACCCCTCGATCAGCAGCCCCGGCTCCTCCCAGATGGATTGCGAGATGGGCCCCAGCGCCCGCGTCATGCCCTCCTCGCGCAGCCAGCCCTCGGCGGCGCCGATCAGGGCCGTGAAGATATCCTCCCGCTCCGCCTCCATCAGCCCCCATTGCCCCACGCCGGGGCCGAACCCTCGGGCGGCCGGCATGGTCAGCGCCAGTGTGTCGATATGCGCGGAGATGCGCCCGACGACCTGCCCCCCCTCCTCAGCCAGGAACAGCTGGGCCTTGGCGTGGGAGTACCAGCCGTTCTTCTCCGGCGTGATCAGCCCCAGCGCCTCGCCCTTGAGCGGCGGCACCCAGTTCGGATCGCCCTTGTAGAGACGGAAGGGCAGATCGACGAAGGCGCGGCGATCTGCCTTGGTGACGACGGGGCGCAGGGTCAGGGTCATGAGCCGGGCATAGTCGAACCGGATGCGAAACGGGAGAGTTGGTTTGCCACGCTGGCGCCACTATCTCCTGCATATGGCAACGACGATGAGCACGATCACCTTCGATGCGCGCACGCCGGTGGCGGCGACGCCCAGGCCGCTCAAGGCCGAGGACGACAAGGCCATGCTGCGCGCGGCTGCCGAGCTGACGCGCGATCTCATCCAGCCGCGCCCCGGCCTGTACTGGGCGGATATGGGCGGGTCCGCCGTGCTCGGTTATGCGGCGCTGGTCGGTGCGGTCATGGCGCGGGGCGGTTGGGCGATCGCGTCGGGCGTGGTCGCCGTGCTGGCGCTATATCGTGCGATGAGCTTCATCCACGAAGTCAGCCACATGAAGCACGCCGGCGTGATGCGCGGCTTCCGGCGCGGGTTCGATGCGCTGGTCGGCGTCCCGATGCTGATCCCGTCCTTCATGTACGACGGCGTGCACAACCTGCACCATGCCAAGACCCGATACGGCACGGCCGAGGATCCCGAATATCTGCCCCTGGCGTTGATGAAGCCTTGGACGCTGCCCGTGTTCATCCTGGTCTCCGCGCTGGCGCCGGTCGGGCTGCTGATCCGCTATGGCGTGCTGGCGCCGTTGTCGGCGATCGTTCCGGGTCTGCGCCGGACGGTGGTGGAGCGCTACTCCGCGCTGGCGATCAACCCGCGGTTCCGCCGCCGCGCGCCCGAGGGCCAGGCCAAGCGGTACTGGGACCGGGTCGAGCTGGCGGCGAGCGTCTGGGCCCTGTCGCTGCTGGCGATGGTCGCGACCGGCGTGATCCCGCCGCGCGCCTTCGCGATCGGCTTGGCGATCGCGTCGCTGGTCGCGGTCACGAACCAAGTCCGCACGCTGGTCGCGCATCTGTGGGAGAATGACGGCGAGCCGATGAGCGTCACCGCGCAATATCTCGACTCCGTCAACGTGCCACCCCCCGCGCTGCTGCCGATGCTGTGGGCGCCGGTGGGACTGCGCTACCACGCGCTCCATCACCTGCTGCCGGGCCTGCCCTACCATGCGCTGGGCGAGGCGCACCGGCGGCTGACGGCGGCGCTGGAGCAGGGGTCGTCGTTCCACAAGGCGAGCTATTCGGGGCTGCCCCATCTGGCGGCGAAGATCGGGCGCAGCACGCTGATCCGCCGATAGGCGGACGCCTACTCCTCGGTACGGATGAGGACCGCCTCGCCGATCAGCAGGAACAGCAGAAACGGTGCCCAGGCGGCGAGGAACGGCGGATAGGCGCCGAGATTGCCCATCGCCAGCGCGAAATTGTCGGCGACGAAATAGGCGAAGCCCAGCGCCATGCCGATCACCGCGCGCACGAACAGCTGGCCCGAGCGCGCGAGGCCGAAGGCCGCGACCGCGCCGAGCAACGGCATCAGCGTCGCCGACAGCGGGCTCGACAGCTTGTGCCACAGCGTGCCTTCCAGCGACTTGGTCGGCCGGCCGGCGTCGCCCAGGTCCTTGATCGCGTCGCTCAGCGCGCCGAAGGACAGGCCGTCGGCATTGACGGTGCCCAGCGTGAACTGGTCCGGACGAACACCGCGCGCGACGGTGATCGCGCCGAGCCGCGTCAACGTTCCCGAGGCCACGTCGAAACGGGTCGCGGGCCGCGCGGCGGAGCCGATCCGCCAGCCATCGCCATCGGGCTGTCCGACCGGGGCACGGATGATCGACACGAGGTTGCCGCCGGTCCGGTCATAGAGCGTGATGCCGCCCAGCACCGTCGCCCCGCGGCGACCATGGACCCGATCCACCTCGATCAGGTCGTCGCCGTCGCGGACCCAGATGCCAGACCGGTCACCGCGATCGCGGGGAAGGGGGCCGTAATCGACCTTCTGCCACGCATCCAGGGTCGCGGTGGCACGCGACACGATCCGATCATTGAAGCTGAAGGAGAGCAGCGCCACGCCCAGGCTGGCGATCAGCAGAGGCGCCAGGATCTGATGCGCGGACAGGCCGGACGCCTTGAGCGCGATCACCTCCGAGTTCTGGTTCATCTGAAAGAAGGTCAGGATGGTGCCGAGCAGCACGGAGAAGGGCAGAAACGTGGAGATGATCTGCGGCGTGCGCAGCGACACGTAATACCAGACCTGCGCGTCCGTGTTGCCCGGCGCCGCTAGGATGTCGGCGGAGTTGCTGAGCAGGTCCAGCGCCTGCAGCACCAGCACCAGCCCGGCCAGGATGCCGAAGGTCCGGACCAGGAACAGGCGCGTCATGTACCAGGTCACGGTGCGCGAGGGCAGGAAGCTGGTCACGCGGTCGCGCTCCGCTTCGGTCGCAGCCGCGCGCCGATCGCCTTGCCCAGCTTGCTGAAAAAGCGTTCCAGCCCGCCGATGGGCTGGCCGCCGGGCACATGGGCGATTTGGTAGTAGAGCCAGAAGATCAGCGCGGCGAAGATCGCGAAGGGCACCCACAGCGCCACCAGCGGATCGATCTTGCCGGCCTCGCCGATGTCGGCCGCGTACTGGTTGATCTTGTGATAGGTCACGATGATCACGATCGACAGGAACACGCCCAGCGCGTTGGTGGAGCGTTTGGGCGGCACGCCGAGCGCCAGCGCCAGCAGGGGCAGCAGGAACATGGACGTCACCTCCGCTAGGCGGAAGTGGAACTCGGCTCGGGTGTGATTGCGAAGCTCCCTTGTCTGGCCGCGATGCCCCAGCCGCGCCAGCTCGGGCAGCGTATATTCGATGTTCTTGTTCTCGCCCCCACGACTGCGGAAGTTCTCCAGCTTGGGCAGCGGGATCGGCAGGTCGTCGTTGGTGAAGGTCAGCACGCGCGGGCTGCTGAACTTGGGGTCATTGTGGACAAGCGTGCCGTTGGTCAGGCGCAGGATTATCGTGTTCGGGTCGTCGGTCGCCAGGAACTCACCTCCGTCGGCGGTGACCGACACCCACTTGTCGGGCTCCGTCGATTGCTGGTGGACGAAGATGCCCTTGAGGCGCCGGCCCTTGTCGTGGCTCTGCTCGATCCGCAAGGTCATCCGGTCACCGAGGTGCGTGAACTCGCCGACCTTGATGGAAGCGCCGAGCGCGCCCGTGCGCAGCTCGAACCGCAGCCCTTCGTAGTAGTAGCGCGCCTTGGGCTGGATATAGCCCACGATCGCGAGGTTCACCATCGCCAGGACGATCGCGTAATAATAGGGCACCCGCAGCAGCCGGCCATAGCTCATGCCCACGCCACGCATCACGTCCAGCTCCGACGACGTGGCGAGCCGGCGAAACGCGAGCAGGATGCCCAGCATCAGCCCGATCGGGATGCCGAGACCCAGATATTCGGGCAAGAGATTGGCGAGCATGCGCCACACCACGCTGACGGGCCCGCCCGCCGTGGCGACGAAATCGAACAAGCGCAGCATCCGGTCGAGCACCAGCAGCATGGCCGCGATCACGAGCGTGGAGAAGAGCGGGACCGCGATCAGTCGGGCCAGATAACGATCAATCGACGGCATGAGCGGGCATGGCTCTAGGCGCGAAACGGCAGGGCGTCACGCGCTTTCCCCGCGGCTATTCGGCCGCGATCCGTTCAGGAGCCATGTCCGGCGCCGCGTCCGCGATGGCCTGTTCCAGCGCGAGCAGGGTGAACGGCTTGCGGAGCACCGGACGGCCCCCGAACTCCGACGCGTTGACCTCGCCGGCGAAGCCGGTGACGAACAGCACGCCCATATTCGGCCAGCGGCCGCCCAGGCCCGCGACCATTTCCGGCCCGGTCTGGCGGGGCATCAGCACGTCCGTGATGAGGAGGTCGGTGCCGCTGGCCGCGTCGAGCATGGCGGGCGCCGCCAGCGGGTCGCTGCACGCGACGGGGCGGTGGCCGAGTTCGGACAGCGCTCCCATGGTGGCGGCGAGCACGCGGGGGTCGTCCTCCACGACCAGGATGTCGAGCGACCGGGGCAGGTGGGCCGGCACCACCGTCAGTTCGGGCCGTGGCGCCGCGTCATCCTCGGACAGGTCGCGCGGCAGGCGCAGCGTCACCGTGGTGCCTTGGCCGGGAGCGCTGGCGATGCCGACCTCGCCACCCAATTGCCGGGTCAGCGCGAAGATCTGACTGAGGCCCAGCCCCGTTCCCTTGCCGACCTCCTTGGTGGTGAAGAACGGCTCGAACACACGTTCCGCCACCTCGGCGGTCATGCCGCAGCCGGTATCGGTGACGGCCACCGTGACGTAATCGCCGGCCGGGCGGTCGCCGACCTCGCTCAGCGTTTCGGCGGCCGTGACCACGGACAGTTCGCCGCGCCCGTTCATCGCGTCGCGCGCGTTCACCGCCAGGTTCAGGATCGCGTTCTCCAGCTGAACCCTGTCCGCGCGCACCCGCCACTCGCCGGCCATGTCGTGCGCCGCGATGCTGATCCCGTCCCCCAGCGTTCGGTCGAGCAGGTCGCGCATTTCGCCGACCAACTGCCCCACCGCGATCGGCTCGGGCTTCAGCGACTCCTCGCGGGAAAAGGCGAGCAGGCGCCGGGTAAGCGCGGCGGCGCGCTGGGCGCCCTCCGTCGCACTGTCCAGATGACGTCGGGCCGCGGCGGGATCGATGGCGAGGCCACGCGCGGCCAGTTCGAGTCCGCCGGTCACGACGGCGAGCATATTGTTGAAATCATGCGCGATACCACCGGTCAGCTGACCCACCGCTTCCATTTTCTGCACCTGACGCAACCGTGCCTCCTGCACGCGGAGCTCGTCCGTGGCTTGGGTCACCGCCGCCGCGAGCTCGTCCGCGCGCGCCTCCGCCGCGTCGGCCTCCGCCCGCGCCACCGCCCGCTCGCCCAGGCTCCGGACGGTGATCCAGCCGAGCGCCACGGCGCCCAGCACCAGCAGCGCGCCGAAACCGGCGAGCACGCCAGCCACGCGACTGGCGCGCGAGACGGTGCCCATCGCCGCGCCCGTGCGCTCGTCCAGCAGCATGCGCTCGTTGCCGATCAACAGGTCCAGCTCGCGGCTGATCGTCTGGAGCGACCGCGCGTCGCGCGCCTGATAGAAGCGCGCCAGCGCCTGGCTGTTCTTGCCATAGCGGGTGGACAGCGCGATCAGGTTCAATTCCTGCCCGCGCGTCTCATAGGCCCCCCGCAAGGTATCGATCCGGAACTGTTGATCATCGCCGGTGATGCGGTCGAGCTGATCCAGCTCGGAACCTGCCGCCACCCATTGATCGACATAAAGCTGGCCGAGCCGCTGGTCCTTGTCGCCCGCGATCACGTAACGGCCCAGCGATGCCTCCGCGCGCGCGATGTCGCCCGAAAGCGTCCGCGCCAGGATCATCACGTCATAGCTGTGCTTCTGAAGTGCCAGCGCGCGGTCGCGCTCGCGGTTGGCACCGCCCAGCGTCAGCGACAAGGCGATCAGCACGGCGACACCGGCCAGCGCCATCACGACCAGCGTGATGCTGCGCCATGTCGCCCCGCCGCTCGGGACCGTCGCGTCGGCCTCGTCCCCCGTCACATCATCAAGCTACACTTAAATTAGTTAACGAGATAGTATGCCCAGGTTAACTTACCGGATCGCGCCAACGGCTCGGCCCGAAGCCGCGAAGCGCTCCAGCACCCGGTCAAGCTGTGCCCGGCCGTGCTCGGCGCACAGCGAGCAGCGGAGCAGAAACGTACCCGCCGGCGTCGCGGGCGGGCGGGCCATGTTGACGTATACACCGCTGTCGAGCAGCGCCTGCCACATGGTGACCGCCTGCTGCTGATCGTCCAGGATCACCGCGACAATGGCGCTGTCGGGCGTCTCCGTGCCGAGCCGGAAGCCGAGCTGCTTCAGCCCGCCGTGCAGGAAACGCGCGTTCTCCCACAGCCGGGCCCGTTTCGCGTCGGCGTGCATGAGCTTGCGGATCGACGCGGCCGCGGTCGCGACCACGCTGGGCGGCAGGCTGGCGGTGAAGATGTAGGGACGGCAGGCGAGGCGGATCGCCTCGAACTTGGGGTGGTTCGACACGCAAAAGCCGCCCACGGTGCCGACCGATTTGGAAAAGGTGCCAATGACGAAATCGACCTCGCCCTCCAGCCCCTGATCCTCGTACACGCCACGACCGTTGGGGCCGTAGAAGCCCATCGAGTGCGCCTCGTCCGACAGCACCATGGCGCCGTGCGCCTTGGCGACCGCCACCATCTCCTTGAGTGGCGCGATGTCGCCGAGCATTGAGTAGACGCCCTCGAGCACCACGAGCTTGCCGGGCTCCTCGGGCAGGCGACCCAGCCGCTTGTCGAGGTCTTCGACCGAGTTGTGGCGGAAGCGCACGACCTCCGCATTGCCCTGCGCGCAGCCGTCGTAGATCGAGGCGTGGCTGTCGGCGTCGAGGATGACGTACTCGCCCTTGCCCGCCAGCGTCGAGATCATGCCAAGATTGGCCATGTATCCGGTCGAGAAGACGATCGCACCGGTGACTCCGTAGAACTCGCGCAGCGCGGCCTCGGCCTCCATGTGATCGCGAAACGTGCCGTTCAGCATGCGGCTGCCGTTGGTGCCCGACCCGAACCGTTCGAGCGCGTCGCGCCCGGCCGCGAGCACGTCCGGGTCGAACGTCATGCCCATATAGTTGTAGGTGCCCAGCAGGATCGTTTCACGGCCGGCGATCACCGCCTGCGTCGGCGAGCGCACCTCCTCCATCACGATCGCGAACGGGTCGGTGACGCCCGTGTCAATCAGCGCCTGCCGCTCGGCGATGAGGTTATCGAACTTGCTCATGAGGTCGCGTTCCGGCGCGACCGGGATGGGATCGAGCGTCAGCGTCTCCGCCTGCAGGCCGGTCTCCGTCATGCCTTCAGCTTCGCGACCGCATCGACCAGCTGGCCGACCGTCTCGATCTCCGCCTGCATGTTCATGGTAATGATGATGTCGAACTGATCCTCGATGGCGGCGACGAAATCCATCACGGTCAGCGAGTCCCACTCCAGGTCACCCTGAAAGGTGGTCGCCTCGGTCAGCGCGGCGCCCTTTTTGTTGAACGGCTCGATCTGGGCGGTGACGGTGTCTAGGATATGCTGGCGGTCGGTCATGTCGGTGGTCCTGCCGCGCGATTGCGGCGATGGCGAGGCGCTATAGCAAGCCCTGCGCGCGATACCATGCGGCGGTGGCGGCGAGCGCAAGGTCCGTCGCATGGATCGGCTGCCACAGGGATGTGGGCGGGCGCCGTTGGGGGTCGATGGTCCAATCGGGATGGCGGAAATAGGCGACGCGGTCGGGCGTGAGCTTCGCCGCCCGCCCCCGCACCGCGACGTCTGCCCGGGCGGCGAGCGCCAGCAACGGCCCGGGCAGCGACAAAGGCAGGATGCGGCGTCCCACCGCCCGCCCGATCGCG
>CAXTWJ010000033.1:0-14257 GCA_964247925.1 uncultured Sphingomonas sp. | reverse complement strand
GCACGATCGCGTCGCCGCCAGGCCCGCTGTCGCCCGCGACAAGCGTCTCGATCCCCTCGCCGACCCCGATGCCGAAACCTTCGTGGACGACGACGTCGCCGCTCGCCAGCTCACCGCCTCCCGGCAGCAGCCCGGCGGTGGTGGCGGCACGGTCGTCGCCGCCGGCGCGGCCGCCGAGCCTGTCGGTCGCGGCCACCACGGCGCTGCCGTCGTGCGCGAAGCCGCTGCCGATGGGGGCGGCGCGGCCGCGCGTGGGCGCTCGACAGGGGGTCGCGGGCACGACGGGGGTCGGCGACGGCGGGCGCTTGCTCGGCTTCGGTGACCCGCGCGAGGCGCCGCCGGGCGCTTTGCCCGACGCCGCCGACGCGGTGCTGCTGCCGCCCGCGCTGACCGACCTGCCGCCACGCCCACTCTATGGCCGCGCACCCGACGCCAAGGTTCCCGCGCGCTGATGGCGACGCGCCAGCTCACGCTCCGCGCCGGCTCGCCGCGCGACATCGACCGGGTGGATGCGGTCATGGCGCAGGCGTTCGATCCGCGCTTTGGCGAGGCGTGGACGCGTCAGCAGTGCCTGGGCGTGCTCGCCATGCCGGGCGTGCGGCTGACGCTGGCGACGCTGGACGACGAGCCGGCGGGTTTCGCGCTGGTCAGGACGGTACTGGACGAGGCCGCACTGCTGCTGCTGGCCGTCACCCCCGCCCAGCGTCGCCGGGGGGTCGCCACCGCCCTGCTCCGCACGGCCGTCGCGGACGCGCGGGCGGAGGGAGTCGCGAGGCTGCATCTGGAGGTGCGCGCCGGGAACGAGGCGGCGCGGCTCTACGCGCGCCACGGGTTCGCTCGCGTCGGTGTCAGGCGGGGCTATTATCGAGGCCGCACGGGGCAGAGCCACGACGCGCACACCTATGCGCTCCCGCTTGTTGCGAACGGATAAGCGCTTTTCGCAACAAGCCGGGCGCGCTACATAGCCCTCATGCCGCGCAACATCGACCTCGAGACGCTGTGCAACCAAAAGGGCCTGCGGATCACCGACCAGCGCCGCGTCATCGCGCGCGTGCTCTCGGAGGCGGAGGATCACCCCGACGTCGAGAAGGTGTACGAGCGCGCGTCCGCGATCGACCCCGGCATCTCCATCGCCACGGTGTATCGCACGGTCAGGCTGTTCGAGGAGGCGGGCATCCTCGACCGCCACGATTTCGGCGACGGCCGCGCGCGCTACGAGCCCTCGCCCGAGGCGCATCACGATCATCTGATCGACGTGGAGACGGGCAGGGTGATCGAGTTCGTCGATCCCGAGCTGGAGCAGCTGCAAAAGGCGATCGCCGAGAAGCTGGGGTTTCGTCTCGTGGATCACCGGATGGAGCTGTACGGCGTCAGCCTCAGTCGCAAGACTGAGGCGTAAGCGCACGCCGACAGCGCCAGCTGGTGGCGAGACGCGGACGCCCGGCCGTCGGGGCGAAGCGCCCGTCCGACGACGCGGCTTTGCCGCGGCGGGCTCGGGGATCCCGATGAGCACGATCCGTCCCATCCTCCGCCTCATCGGCATCGTCCTCACCCTCCTCGCCGCTCTCGTCCTTCACGGCCTGTGGAGACTAGTCCGCGCGCCATCACCCTGGCCGCGCCTCCTGCTGGGCAGCGTCGGCTGGTGGTGCGGCGCGCGCGCTCGCGTCGTCGGGCGACCGCTGAGACGCGACGTGGTGTTCGTGTCCAATCACCTGTCCTGGCTCGACATCCTGCTGATCGCCGGCGCGACGGGCGCGACCTTCGTCGCCAAGTCCGAGCTGAAGGCGGTGCCGCTGGTCGGCTGGCTCTGCACGCTCAACCGCACGATCTTCGTCCAGCGGGGCGACCGGATGGGGGTGGAAGCGCAGGTCGAGCAGGTGCGCGACGCGCTGCGCCAGGGCTGGGCGGTGACGCTGTTCCCCGAAGGGACGACGGGGGACGGCCACACGCTGCTACCGTTCAAGGCCGCGCTGTTCGCAGCGCTCGCCCCGCCGCCGCCCGGCGTCGCCGTGCAGCCGATCCGGCTCGATTACGGCGCCGCGACCGACGATCTCGCCTGGGTCGGCGACGAGTCGGGCCTGTCGCACGCGGGACGCGTGCGGCGCCGCCCCGGCCGCTTCCCCGCGACGCTGCGCTGCGGCGAGCCGTGCGCGCCCGCGGGCGGCCGCAAGGCGATCGCGGCGGACGCCCGCGCCCGGATGGAGGCGCTCGCCCCGATCTGCTAGGGGCCGCCCATGCCCACCCCCAAGACCTTTCACGTCAAGTCGTTCGGCTGCCAGATGAACGTCTATGACGGCGAGCGCATGGCCGAGCTGATGACGGCGGACGGGCTGACGCCCGCCGACGCGGACCAGGCCGACCTGGTCGTGCTCAACACCTGCCACATCCGCGAGAAGGCGACGGAGAAGGTCTATTCGGACATCGGCCGTTTGCGAAAGGGAGGGCGCAAACCGCTGATCGCGGTCGCCGGCTGCGTCGCGCAGGCCGAAGGCGCGGAGATCGTCGCGCGCGCGAAGGTCGATGTCGTCGTCGGCCCACAGGCCTACCACAACCTCCCCGCGCTGGTCCGACAAGCGGCCGCCGGCGCGCCCGCGCTCGACACCGCCATGCCCGTGCTGTCGAAGTTCGGCCAGCTGCCCGCGCGCCGCCGGGTCGGGCCGTCGGCGTTCCTGACCGTGCAGGAAGGGTGCGACAAGTTCTGCACCTATTGCGTCGTCCCCTACACGCGCGGCGCCGAGGTCTCGCGGCCGTTCGCGGCGGTCGTGGACGAGGCGCGCGCGCTGATCGACGCCGGCGCGCGCGAGATCACGCTGCTGGGGCAGAACGTCAATGCGTGGTCTGACGGCGACAAGGGCCTGCACGACCTGATCCGTGCGCTCGACCGGCTGCCGGGGCTGGCCCGCATCCGCTACACGACCAGCCACCCCAACGACATGACGCAGGGCCTGATCGACGCGCACCGCGACATCGAGGGCCTGATGCCGTTCCTCCACCTGCCCGTGCAGGCCGGCAGCGACCGGGTGCTGCGCGCGATGAACCGGTCGCACACGCGCGACAGCTATCTGCGGCTGCTCGACCGCATCCGCGCCGCGCGCCCGGACATCGCGCTGTCTGGCGACTTCATCGTCGGCTTCCCGGGCGAGACGGACGCGGAGTTCGCCGAGACGTTGAGCCTGGTCGATCAGGTCGGCTATGCCCAGGCCTTCTCGTTCAAGTACAGCCCGCGCCCCGGCACCCCCGCCGCGACGCTGGACGGCCAAGTGGCGCCGGACGTGATGGACGAGCGCCTCCAGCGGCTCCAGGCCGCGCTCAACCGCGACCAGCAGGCGTTCAACGAGGGCACGGTGGGCCGGACCTGCACCGTGCTGGTCGAGCGCCGCGGCAAGCTTCCCGGCCAGATGCTCGGCAAATCGCCCTGGCTCCAGTCGGTCCATCTCCAGACCGACGCCGCGATCGGCGACCTGGTCGAGGTGGATTTGGTCCAGGCCGGGCCGAACTCGCTGGCGGGGGTGGAGCGGGTAAGGGCGGCGGCCTAGGCAGGCGCTCACCCACACTCAGCTGCCGATACTCGATAGCTGCTTCCCGAAAAGGATGGTCAAACGTGATGGCCGGGTTTGGTGGACAGGCGACGGCCTGCTTCTGAAGCGACACTCGTCCGCGCTCAGGAATAGCCATGTCGAACCATTAACTTGGGATAAATGAAGTTTAGCCAGAATTGCAGCAGCAATTGGAGGCACGACGCTGGCGCAGGTTTCGCAATCGACGATTAAAGGCTATATAGGCTTTGGGTTCGCCATGGGCGTTCTCTCCTCGATCGTTCATGGGCTCGGCGGAAGCGCCCTCATCGCTGTTCTCGCTGGATTCCTTCTCAAAGCCTGCGTCAATCTTTACTGTACAGGGCGGGCTTTGTGGGATGGCAGACTGCTGAGTGAAACCGATTACATACCGGTCGACAAAAGGCATCCTGTCGCGTGGCCGATCGGTCTCGGATGCGCTGCTCTGCTGCTCGCCACGCTCCCTATCAAGGCTGCTGGTGCGGTAATCGACATCGTCGTCCTAGGCCAAATCACCTTTATAACCGCGCACCTGCTAGGACGATCGCTGCTCCTGCGCCGATTTAAGAAGGTCCGGGTTGCGCGTCAGAGGCAGCTTCTTGAAGTTTGAAAGCTTCGACTGAACGATCGAGAAATGGGAAGCGCCGAGGGCGCTTCCTAAATCGATGATTCTCGCGTGGATCAGCTTAAATCCACGATCCGCGTCAGCCTTCCGTCTGCGATCGTCATGAACGAAGCGCCACGCATGGCAACTTGTTCACCGGCTTTCATCAGCCCGAGATCGATGGCTGGGGTGCCGGTCCAATCCACCTCCAACGCGACACGACTGCCATCAACAACTGCGTTGCTGATCGCTTGATGGCGGGTCGTGAACATCGTGGCTGCTTGTTCTGCGAGTTCGGCGAAGGCCGTCCGGCCCTCGATCTTTATACTCTGCCCCGAGTTTGAGACATTCTCGAACACAACATGGTCGGCGACACATGCCACGAGGGCAGCAACGTCCTTACGATTGTATGCATCAAGGTATCTTTGAATGATTGTAGGTAGCGTCACAGCTATCGCCCTTCTTCTAGGAGCGCGGTGCCCGTCGCCATCCGTTCCGGCGATGCGCAACCGCGCTTCAAACTGACAATGCCTGTCGGCATAGGTTCACTCAGACGGACCCGACCTGACGTATCAGGCCGGGCGATTAAATCGTCCGCTGGTCGCTACTGCGAAGTGAACAACGAAGGTCATTGGGTCACTATGCCGGTTCGCGCGAGTTTGTCGGGATGGCGCTACGCGCACAAACCGTTCCCGAAAGGGAACGTCAATCGGGAACGTGGATGAGCGGGGTCGCCGGGCTGCGCCGGCGCGGCTGCTTTCCTGAAACCTGTTCCCGATTGCGCTTTCCCAAATCGACCTGCCACCGTCGGAATAGCGGGAAGGGCAGTGAGCGAACGACCGACGTCAGCTCCAATGTCGATGGCCCGAGCTTCCGAGCGCGGCGGTCGGCGGCCGCTTTGCCTACATGATCCGCTCAACAACGCTGTCCTACCCGCGCGCGGCCTGTCACACTGGGGCGGTGCCCGTAACGACTCGCTTCCGCATTGAAATCGGCCGCGCGCGTCGCGACTTGGGCCGCGGAAGGTCACGACCCACCCCTGTAGGATGCGACTTTCCGCGCATTCCAGCTGAAAGGACCGCATGAGTCGCAAGCCCGGTCCCGCCCAGGCCGGCGATCGCAGCCGGGTGGAGATGCTGTGCGACAAGCCCCAGTCGCTCGTCCGGCTGTTCGGGCAGTAGGACCAGAACCTGGGCGCGCTGGAGAACCGGCTCGGCGTGTACATCACCGCGCGCGGCAACCGCGTGGGGCTGGAGGGGTCGGCGGAGCAGGTGGCGGTCGCGCGCGACGTGCTGAACGACCTCCATGCCCGCATCGGGCGGGGCGAGGAGGTCGATACGGGGCTGGTCGATGCCGCGATCGCGATGGCGGCCGAGCCGCATCTCGATGGCATCATCCGCGCCGACGGGGGCGGCGGCGCCGGCGGCATCACCATCCGCACGCGCAAGAAGACGATCGTGCCGCGCACCCCCGCGCAGGCCCACTACATGCGTGCGCTGACCACGCATGACATGATCTTCGCGCTGGGGCCGGCGGGCACGGGCAAGACCTATGTCGCGGTAGCACAAGCGGTGGCGCAGCTGATCACCGGCTCCGTCCAGCGGCTGATCCTGTCGCGCCCGGCGGTGGAGGCGGGCGAGCGGCTCGGCTTCCTGCCGGGCGACATGAAGGAGAAGGTCGATCCGTATCTCCGCCCGCTCTACGACGCGCTCTACGACTGCCTGCCCGCCGAGCAGGTGGAGCGACGGATCGCGTCGGGCGAGATCGAGATCGCGCCCATCGCCTTCATGCGCGGCCGCACGCTGGCCGACGCCTTCGTGATCCTGGACGAGGCGCAGAACACCACGCCCGCGCAGATGAAGATGTTCCTGACGCGCTTCGGCCAGAACAGCCGCATGGTGATCTGCGGCGACCCGAACCAGACCGACCTGCCGGGCGGTTCGGAGTCTTCCGGCCTCGCCGACGCGACCCGCCGGCTCGACGGCGTGGAGGGCATCGCGATGAGCCGCTTCACCGCGGGCGATGTGGTGCGCCATCCGATCGTTGGGCGGATCGTCGAGGCTTATGAGGGCGTCGATGCTTGACGTCGAGCTGTCGCGCGAAGACCCCTGGCCCGATGGCGACTGGGACGCGCTCGCCAGCCGCGCCGCGCGGGCGGCGGTGGCGGCGACCCCGCATGGCGAGCTGGCCACCGGCCCGGCGCTGGTCGAAATCTCCGTCCGGCTGACGTCGGACGAGGAGGTGCGTGGGCTCAACCGGCAGTATCGCGGCAAGGACAAGCCGACCAACGTCCTGTCCTTTCCCATGATCCAGCCGGACCTGATCGAGACCGTCAGCCAGAACTCCGACGACGGTGAAGTGCTGCTGGGCGATCTGGTGCTGGCGCATGGCATCTGCGTCGCGGAAGCGGCCGACAAGGGCATCAGCGTCGCCGACCACCTCACGCATTTGGTGGTGCATGGCGTGCTCCACCTGCTAGGCTATGATCACCAGGGGGAAGGCGAGGCCGAGCATATGGAAGCGATCGAGCGCGACGTGCTGGCCGGACTGGGCATCGCCGACCCTTATCTGATCAGCGAGGATTGATTGCCCGAGGACCGAAGTAGCGCCGCGAACAGCGGCGACGAAGGCAGCATCTGGCGCGGGCTGAAGAGCCTGATCTTCGGCGCCGGGCAGGAAGACACGCTGCGCGACCAGCTGGAGGAGGCGATCGACCGGCACGAGGGCGATCCCGGCCCCGACGCCAAGGGCGATCTGTCGCCGCTGGAGCGCACCATGGTCCGCAACCTGCTCCATTTCGGCGAGCGCGACGCGGGCGATGTCGGCGTGCCACGCGCGGACATCGTCGCGGTGGCGGAGGACGCGAGCTTCGCCGAACTGGTCGCGCTGCTTGCCGATGCCGGGCACAGCCGCCTGCCGGTCTATCGCGGCGAGCTCGACCACATCATCGGCATGGTCCACATCAAGGACGTGTTCGCGATCCTGGCCACCGGCGCCGAGCACCCCGCCGCCATCGCCGAGCTCATCCGCCAGCCGCTCTATGTGCCGATGGCGCGCGGCACGCTGGACCTGCTCGCCGACATGCGCTCCAGCCGCGTCCACCTCGCGGTCGTGCTCGACGAATATTCGGGCACGGAAGGCCTGGTCACGATCGAGGACCTGATTGAGGAGATCGTGGGCGAGATCGAGGATGAGCATGACGAGGCACCCGCCCAGTTGCTGGTGCCGCTGGACGGCGGCGCGTGGGAGGCGGACGCGCGCGCCGAGCTGGAGGATGCGGGCGAGCTGATCGACCCGCGCCTGGCTCAGACCGAGGGCGATGTCGATACACTGGGCGGCCTGACCGCGCTGCTCGCCGGTCGCGTGCCTGATCGCGGCGAATGCGTGAACCATCCGTCGGGCTGGAGGCTGGAGGTGATCGACGCCGACGAGCGCCGCATCAACCGTCTGCGCCTCCATCCGCCCGTGCCGGAGCCGGAGGGGGCGGAATAGCCCGGACATGATCCACGAAGGCCCGCAGCGGCGCGGGCACCAGGCGCCGGCCGGGATAGTAGAGGAACGGCCCGGAGAAGCGCGGCCACCAGGCCTCCAGCACCGGTTCCAGCACGCCAGCGTCCAGATGCGGCCGCAGCCAGTCCTCGAACAGGAAGATGACGCCCGTCCCCGCCAGCGCCGCGGCGACCGCCACGTCCGTCGCGCCCCCGAACTGCGCGATCAGCTGGCCGGGCGGATCGACCGTCACCGTCTCGTCCCCGCGCTCGAACTCCCAGGCCGGCATCGCCCGGCTCGCGAAGCGTCCGCGGATGCAGTTGTGCGCCAGGAGGTCGCGCGGGTGCCCGGGCCGGCCATGCGCGTCGAGATAGGCGGGGGTCGCCGCGGCCGCGAACCGCTGCTCGCGCGGGCCGATCGGCACCGCGATCATGTCCTGCTCGAGGCGCTCCTCGTAGCGGATGCCCGCGTCGCAGCCCTCGGCCAGCACATCGACGAACCGCTCCTCCGCCATCACCTCCAGCGCGATGTCCGGAAAGGCCTGCAGGAACCCGGGAATGATGTCGGGCAGCACGAACCGGGCGGCGGCGCCCGGCACGTTGAGCCTGAGCGTCCCCGCGGGCCGATCGCGAAAGCCGTTCACCACGTCCAGCGCGGCATCCACCTCCCGCAGCGCGGGGCCGAGCCGGTCGAGCAGCCGCCGCCCCGCCTCGGTCGGCGCGACCGAGCGCGTCGTGCGATGGAGCAGCCGCACGCCCAGCCGCGCCTCCAGCCGGCGCACCGCTTCGCTGAGCCCCGACGCGCTCGCGCCGCTGCTCCGCGCCGCATCGCGAAAGCCGCCCGCCTGCGCCACCGCGACGAACGCCTGCAGGTCGCCCAAGTCCGCCGCCATTGTCCGCTCCTCCGCACGGCCTGTCCCGATTGCGCCGTCTAATCGTGCGACCGCCGCGTCGCTAGATGGGTTGGAGCAAAGGAGAATAATGATGGCGGATCTCGGCAAGGCAGGCAGTTACACGCTCGGCGATCGCACGGTGCATCGGCTGGGCTATGGCGCGATGCAGCTCGCCGGTCCCGGCGTGTTCGGCCCGCCCAGGGATCACGACGCCGCGATCGCGGTGCTGCGCGCGGCGGTGGAGGCGGGCGTCGATCACATCGACACCAGCGACTTCTATGGCCCCCACGTCACCAACCGGCTGATCCGCGAGGCGCTGCACCCGTACCCCGGTGACCTGACGATCGTCACCAAGATCGGCGCCGTGCGTGGTGAGGACGGCTCGTGGAACCCGGCGCAGGAGCCGGCGCAGCTCGAACGCGCGGTGCACGACAACCTGCGCAATCTCGGCCTGGACGTGCTGCCGATCGTCAATATGCGCCTGATGGGCGGTGGCGCGGGTCACGGCCCGGCGGAAGGGTCGGTCGAGCCGCAGATCACGGCGGTCGCCGAGCTGCAGCGTCGTGGGCTGATCCAGCATATCGGCATCAGCAACGCGACAGCGACGCAGGTGGCGCAGGCGCGCACGCTCGTGCCGATCGTGTGCGTGCAGAACCAGTATAACCTGGCCCATCGCGGCGACGATGCGATGATCGACGCATTGGCGTCGGACGGCATCGCCTATGTGCCCTATTTCCCGCTCGGCGGCTTCAGCCCGCTCCAGTCGCAGGCGCTGTCGGACGTGGCGACGCGGCTCCGCGCGACGCCGATGCAGGTCGCGCTCGCCTGGCTGCTGCGCCGCTCGCCCAACATCCTGCTGATCCCCGGCACCTCGTCGGTCGCGCACCTGCACGAGAACATGGCCCCCGCCGAGCTGGTGCTGCCGGACGATGTGCTGCCGCTGCTGGACGGGATGGCCGCGTAGGGCTTTTCGCCTTCGTCGGGCGGGCGTAGATTGACGGGATGCTGAAGCACATCCTGCGCGTCGCGCTCGTGGTCGTCCTCATCGCCGTGGCGGGCGTCGCCTATCTGGCCTGGCCCGACACCGCGCGCCTGCCCATCACCGCGGTGGAGGGCGGGCGCCCGACGATCTCGGCGCCGCGCGAGCAGACCCTGCCCACGATCAAGGTCGCGGACCTGGTCGGCTGGCGCGGCAATGAGACGCCGACGCCCGCGGCGGGGCTGGCGGTCGCGCCGTTCGCGCGCGGGCTGGATCATCCGCGCTGGCTCTACCGGCTGCCCAATGGCGACGTGCTGGTCGCGGAGACCAACTCGCCCGCGCGCGAGGGGGGCGGCATCCAGGGCTGGGTGATGCGCCACCTGATCGACAAGGCGGGCGCGGCGGTGCCGTCCGCGAACCGCATCACCCTGTTGCGCGACGCGAACGGCGATGGCGTGGCGGAGTCGCGGTCGGTGTTCATGACCGGACTCAACTCGCCGACCGGCATGGCCCTGATGGGTGACCAGCTCTACGTCGCCAACACGGACAGCGTGGTGCGCGTGCCCTACCGACCCGGCCAGACCCGGATCAGCGCAAAGCCCGAGCTGATCGTCAAGCTGCCCGGTGGCGGCAATCACTGGGCGCGCAACCTGCTGCCGGCGCCCGACGGGCGGCTGTTCGTCAGCGTCGGTTCCTCGTCCAACATCGCCGAGAACGGGCTGGACGCCGAACAGTATCGCGCGAACATCCTGGAGGTCGCGCCGGCGACCAAGACCATGCGGATCTATGCCTCCGGGCTGCGCAATCCGAACGGCATGGCGATTAACCCGGTCACCGGCGGGCTGTGGACGGTGGTGAACGAGCGCGACATGCTCGGCTCCGACCTGGTGCCCGATTACCTCACCCAGGTGGAGCTGGGCGACCAGTTCGGCTGGCCGTGGTTCTACTGGGGCGGCTACCCCGATACGCGCGTGCAGCCGGGGCGCCCGGACCTGCAGGAATATTCCAAGCGACCCGATTATGCGCTGGGGCCGCACGTCGCGGCGTTGGGGCTGGCGTTCTCGAACGAGGTGAAGCTGGGCGACCGCTGGGCGACCGGCGCGTTCGTGGGCGAGCACGGGTCGTGGAACCGGAAACCCGTGTCGGGCTACAAGGTGGTGTTCGTACCTTTCGCGCCCGGCGGCTTCCCGGTGCCCAAGGCCAAGCCGGTCGATGTGCTCACCGGCTTTCTGAACACCGATGGCAAGGCGCGCGGGCGGCCCGTGGGAGTGATCGGCGACCGGGCGGGCGCGATGCTGGTCGCGGACGACGTCGGCAACGTGATCTGGCGCGTGACGGCGGCGACCCGGACCGCGACGCGCTGAACCGTTGTTCACTGGCGGCTAATCGCGGTGGCCGCTAAGGCTGCGCGCGATGGCGTTCCTTCCCCGCGCGTTCGGCGCTTCGCTTCTTCCCGTCCTGCTGCTCGTCGGTGGTGCGGCGCACGGCCAATCGGCCGCGGCGCCCGCTGTCAGGGTCGATACGTCGGCCTGGCTCTACAAGGGCAGCGACATCACGCCCGACCCGGCGTGGAGCTTCGGCACCCTGCCCAACGGCCTGCGTTACGCGGTGCGCCGCAACGGGGTGCCGCCGGGGCAGGTGTCCATCCGCATCCGCATCGACGCGGGCTCGCTGTACGAGACCGACGCGGAGCGCGGCTTCGCTCATTTCATCGAGCATCTGAGCTACCGCGCGTCGCGCTACGTGCCCGACGGCGAGGCCAAGCGCATCTTCCAGAACTTCGGCGCGACGTTCGGCGTCGATACCAACGCCCAGACCTCGCCCGTCTCGACCACGTACAAGCTCGACCTGCCGTCGGCGAGCCCCGAGCGGCTGGACCAGAGCCTGAAGATCATGGCCGGCATGATGGCCGCGCCCGTGCTGAACGACACGACCATCAACGCCGAGCGCCCGGTGGTGCTGGCCGAGCAGCGCGAGCAGCCGGGGCCGCAGGTGCGCTTCTCCGACGCGCGCAACGCCGCCTTCTTCGCCGGCCAGCCGCTCGCCGACCGGTCGCCGATCGGCAGCATCAAGACGCTGGAGGCGGCGACGCCCGCCAGCATCACCGCCTTTCACGATCGCTGGTATCGCCCCGAGCGCGCGGTCGTGATCATCTCCGGCGACATGGACCCGGCGGTGTTCGGGCAGCTGATCGCCCGCGAGTTCGCCGACTGGCGCGGGCATGGGCCGGCGCCCGCCGATCCCGACTTCGGCAAGCCCGATCCGGCCCAGCCCGCCACCGCCGCGCTGGTCGAGCCGGGGCTGCCGCCGGTGGTGCAGCTCGCGACGGTCCGGCCTTGGCAGTTCAACGCCGACACGGTGATCTTCAACCAGGAGCGCCTCGTCGACACGCTGGCGACGCGGCTCATCAGCCGCCGGTTGGAGACGCGCGCGCGCGCGGGCGGCAGTTACCTGCAGGCGGGGGTCAGCCTGGACGACGTCGCGCGCTCGGCGAACGTCACCGAGACCACGATCGTGCCGGTCGGCACGAACTGGGAAGCCGCGCTGAAGGACGTGCGCGCGGTGATCGCGGACGCGCAGGCATCGCCACCCACGGTCGCGGAGGTGGATCGCGAATATGCCGACTTCGACACCATCATGCGCAACGCGGCCGATACCGCCCGGGTCGAAGCGGCCGCGCGGCAGGCCGATGATCTGGTCGAGGCGCTGGATATCCGTGAGACGGTGACCGCGCCCGCGACCTCCTACGCGATTCTGAAAGACGCGCGCGCGAAGGGGATGTTCACCCCCGAGACTCTGCTCGCCTCCACCCGTCGCCTGTTCCAGGGCACCGCGACGCGCGCGCTGGTCAACACGCCCGCGCCCGAGACCGGGGCGGCCGACAAGCTGGCCGCCGCGCTCAGGGCCGACGTGTCCACCGCCGGCGTGACCCGGCGCAACCAGCAGGCCGTGACCTTCGCCGCGCTGCCGGCGCTGGGCACGCCGGGGAGGGTGACCGCGCGCGAGAAGGTGCCCGATCTCGACATGGAAAAGGTGACGTTCGCGAACGGCACGCGCCTGCTCCTCTATCCGACCACGTCGGAGACGGGTCGCGTCTATGTGCGCGTGCGGTTCGGTGGCGGCTACACGCAGCTGCCCGCGAAGCCGAACGCCGCCTGGGCGGGCGACCTCGCGCTGGTCCAGAGCGGGGTCGGCAAGCTCGACCAGGGCGACCTCGACCAGCTGACGGCCGGGCGCGTCATCGGCATGGATTTCAACATCGACGACGATGCCTTTTCCATCTCCGCGCTGACCTCGCCGGGCGACCTGGCCGATCAGCTGCGCCTGATCGCGGCGAAGCTGCAGACGCCCGGCTGGGACCCGGCGCCCGTCACGCGGGCCAAGGCGGTCAAGCTCGCGGGCTACGCCGGCTACGACGCCTCGCCCGACGGCGTGCTCGGCCGTGACCTGGAAGGGCTGCTCCACGATGGCGACCCGCGCTGGGCGACGCCGATGCCGCGCCAGGTCCAGGCGCTGACGCCCAAGTCCTTCCGCCAGCTGTGGGAGCCCATCCTTGCCAGCGGCCCGATCGAGGTAGCGGTGTTCGGCGACGTTAAGGCCGACGATGCGGTCAGGGCGGTGGCGGCGAGCTTCGGCGCGCTGCCGTCGCGGCGGCCGGACAAGCCGTCGGGTGCGCCGATCCGCTTTCCCGCGCACGTCGCGACGCCGGTGATCCGCACCCACACCGGCGCGGAGAACCAGGCGGCGGCCGTCATCGCCTGGCCGACGGGCGGCGGCATCGAGAACATCGCCGAGAGCCGTCGTCTGGACGTGCTGGCGCAGGTGTTCAGCGACCGGCTGTTCGAGCGGCTGCGCCAGACCGCCGGCGCGAGCTATTCGCCCTCGGTCGCCAGCTCCTGGCCGGTGGGCCTGCCGACCGGCGGCCGGCTGCTCGCCATCGGGCAGGTGACGCCGGACAAGGTGCCGTACTTCTTCCAGCTGTCGCGCGAGATCGCCGCCGATCTGGTCGCAAAGCCGATCGGCGCCGAAGAGCTCGCGCGGATCATGCGGCCCATGGCGCAGTACATCGTGCGCGCGTCGTCGGGCAACCAGTTCTGGCTCCTGCAGCTGGGCGGCGCGACCTATGATCAGCGCCGGATCGACGCGACCCGCAACCTGGCGAATGACTTCGTGTCGATCACGCCGCAGCAGCTACAGGCGGCCGCGGCGAAATACCTCCGGCCCGACCGCGACTGGACGCTGGCGGTGGTGCCGACGGGGAAAGAGAGCGCGGTTAAGTAAGTTCCCCTCCCGCAAGCGGGAGGGGAGATTGTCACGCCCGATACAGCGCGTCCAGCCGCTCCCCATATACCTGCTTCAGCACGTGGCGCCTGATCTTTAGGCTCGGCGTCAGCTGCTCGTTCTCGATCGTGAACGGCTCGTCCGCCAGGATGAAGCGGCGGACGCGCTCGGTCACCGACAGGTCGCGGTTCACCCGCTCCACGGCGTGGCCGATCGCGGTGCGGAACTCGCTGTTCTCCGCCAGCCGTTCGAACCGGCAGCGGGTACCGTTCCCCGCGCACCATTCCTGCACCCAGTCGGGGTCGGGGACGATCACCGCCACCATGTGCGGGCGGCGGTCGCCGGCGATCATCGCCTGCACGATCTCGGGTTGCAGCGTCAGCATCCCCTCGACCTTCTGCGGCGCGACATTGTCGCCCTTGTCGTTGATGATCAGGTCCTTCTTGCGGTCGGTGATC
>CAXTWJ010000032.1:0-14275 GCA_964247925.1 uncultured Sphingomonas sp. | reverse complement strand
CGATCATGGCGGGCGCGAGGTCCGGCGGCACCTCGATCCCGGTCAGCGCCGAGTGGCGGACGCGCAGGTCGCCCACCGTCTCGCCGCCCGCGTCGCGCTCGTTCTCGATCCGGACGTCGCCACCCATCCGCCGGAGGACCGTGTAGATGCCGGCGCGCGTGGGATTGAGCAGCACATTGGCGATCAGCAGGTCCGACCCCGGCACGATCAGCGCCGCGACGGCCCAGAACGCCGCGGACGACGGGTCGCCGGGCACGACGATATGCCGCGGGCGCAGCTCGGCCTCGCCCGTCAGCGAGATGACGCGGCCCTCCGGCGTCGCCTCGACGGTCAGCTCGGCGCCGAAGCCGCACAGCATCCGCTCCGAATGATCGCGCGTCGGCACCGGCTCGATCACGCGCGTGATGCCGGGCGTGTTCAGGCCCGCGAGCAGGACGGCGGACTTCACCTGCGCCGACGCGACGGGGAGCGTGTAGGTGATCGGGACGGCGGGGCAGAGCCCGCGCACCATCAGCGGCAGGCGCCCGCCCGGGCTGGCGGTGATGTCCGCGCCCATGCGCGCCAGCGGCTCGATCACGCGGGCCATCGGGCGGCGCGACAGGCTGGCGTCGCCGGTGAAGGTGACGGTGACGGGATGCGAGGCGACCAGGCCCAGCAGCAGGCGGGTGGAGGTGCCCGAATTACCCATGTCGAGCGCGCCGGGCGGCTGGAGCAGGCCGCCGACCCCGACCCCGTGAACGCGCCACTGCCCATCGTCGCGGCGCTCGATCGACGCGCCCATCGCGCGGAGCGCGGCGGCCGTGGCCAGCACATCCTCGCCCTCCAGCAGCCTGTCGATGCGACTTTCGCCCACCGCCAGCGCCGAGAACAGGAGCGCGCGGTGGCTGATCGACTTGTCGCCCGGCACCGCGACGCGACCGGTCAGCGGCGCGGTCGCGGCGATGCGGAACGGGCGAGGAAGGGGGTGCGCCATCGCCGGGCGGCTTTGACAGGGGGGTTGCGCCATGGCAAGGCGCGCCCGATTTCGCGGGACCGACCATCCTGCGAACACCCCGACGAAAGGCACACACACGGCATGATCAAGCCGGAATGGGGCACGAAGCGCACGTGCCCGAAATGCGCGACGCGTTTCTATGACCTGACCAAGGACGACCCCGTCACCTGCATCAACTGCGGCTATGCGTGGCAGCCCGAGCCGATCCTGAAGTCGAAGCAGCCGCTGCCGTTCGAGCAGGCCAAGGTCGCGGACAAGGCCCCCGACGCCGACCTGGAAGGCGGCGAGGAAGAGGATATCGCCGCGATCACCGGCGAGGACGAGGAGCCGAGCGCGGACGACGAGGTCGATCTGGGCGGCGACGACGATCTGGGCGTCGAGACCGGCAAGGAAGACGACGAGCATTGATCGCACCGCAGGCGGGGCCCGCAAACCCCGCTTGCCTTGCCCGCGCGCCGCCGCTAGGGCGCGCCTTCCCGGGAGGCATGGGGCCGTAGCTCAGCTGGGAGAGCGTCGCAATGGCATTGCGAAGGTCAGGGGTTCGATCCCCCTCGGCTCCACCATCGGGATCCGTCCCGTCAGCGTGATCTTAACGTCTTGCCGCTACGCGCGGCGCCATGTGTCGTCTCCTGCGCTTCTGCCTTGCCGTCCTGCTGACGGCGGTGATGCCGCTGGCGCCCGCTTGCGCGCAGAGCGGTACGGACCTGTTCTCGGCCGAGACGCTGCACGCCAGCGGCGACCTGCGCGTGGTCGGCGTCGATGGTGAGCCGGGCTGGCTCGACGGCGGTTATGGCAAGGCACGCTTTGGCGATCACGGCGACTTCCGGGTAAGGCCGGAGGCGGTCGAGGGCGACCTGATCTGGCAGCCACGCTTCACCTGGGCGCTGACCGGCACCGTGGTGGCGATCGCCCAACAGGGGCAGGATCATCCGATCGATCTGTCCGAAGGCTTTCTGAGCTGGAAGCCCATGATGGCGGGCACGACCAAGGTGTCGGCGCGTGCCGGGCTGTTCTGGCCGCCAGTGTCGCTGGAGCATGGCCACGCCGACTGGCGGGTCGAGGAGACGATCACGCCGTCCGCGATCAACAGCTGGATCGGCGAGGAGGTGAAGGTCGGCGGGCTGGAGGCCACCGTCACGCGTCCGCTCGCGGGTGGTCGCGTCGCGCTGACCGCCGCGGCGTTCGGGCTCAACTCCACCGCCGGCACGCTGCTCGCGTTTCGCGGCTGGGCGCTGCACGACGAGAAGGCGACGGCGTTCGGCTATCAGCCGCTGCCGCCGCTCGACGCTTTCTGGGTGCCGCGCCAGGCGGCGCGGACCAAGCCGGTGCTGCAGGTGGACGGGCGCGTGGGCTGGTATGCCAAGCTCGCCTGGTCGCCCGCGCAGGCGCTTCAACTCGAGTATCTCCACTATGACAACCGCGGCAACCCCGACCTGCTGCTGCCGTCGCTGCAATGGGGTTGGCGGACGCGGTTCGACGATGTCGGCGCGGTGGTCATCGTCGGCCCGGTGACGCTGAAGGCGCAGGGCGTGCGCGGGCGGGGGCAGATGGGCTATCAGCTGCTGCCGGGCAGGACGGCGGTCGATACCGTGTTCCGGTCCGCCTATCTGCTGGCGACGGTGCCCGCCGGGCGACGGCGCGTGTCGGCGCGGGTCGAGGCGTTCGGGACGCGCACGGCGACCGGGTCGAGCGTGCCGTTCAGCGGTGTCAATGCCGAGGACGGCTGGGCGGCGACCGGCGCGATCAAGCGCGAGATCGGGCCATACGCGACCGTGCTCGCCGAAGCGATCCACATCGACAGCCGACGTGACGCCCGGGTCGGGATCGGCCTCGCCCCCCGGCAGCGGCAGCCCCAGGCCCCGCGGGCGCTTCGCCGCCCCGGGGGAACGCTGCGTGCACCGCTCCGGCGTAGGGCATGGCCATGCGCTTTCTGCCGTTCATCGCCGCCCTGCTGCGGCCCGGCGCCGCCCAGGCGGCCGGGCTGACGGTGCAGGTGAAGGCCCCGAACGGCGCACCCGTCGCGGGGGCGGTCGTGACCGTGCACCTGCAGGGCCGGCCGACCCCGGCGCCCCGTCCATCGGCCGCGCGCTCGATCAGCCAGCAGAACCTGCAATTCCACCCCTTCCTGCTGGTCGTGCCGGTGGGTACGCCGGTCAGCTTTCCCAACCTCGACGCGGTCAGGCATCACGTCTACTCCTTCTCGCCCGTCAAGCGCTTCGAGCTCAAGCTGTTCGCGAAGGAGCAGAATCGCTCGGTCACCTTTGACCGGCCCGGCATCGTGTCGCTCGGCTGCAACATCCACGATCAGATGACGGCGTTCGTCGATGTCGTGGACACGCCCTGGGCGGTGATGACTGACGCGCGTGGTGTCGCCACGATCGACGGCCTGCCGGCGGGCGCGGTGAGCGTCGATGTCTGGCACCCCTATCTGCGCGCGCCCGGCAACCGGATGACCCGCGCGAGCCAGACTGGTGGGCGGGAGGCGTTCGTCGCGCAGCTGCGGTCGCCGCCCCGCACCGTGGGGGCATCGGCCTACTAGCATGGCGTCGCCCTGGCGTTTCCGCCGGCTGCGCACGCGGCTGGGGCTGCTCTATACCGGGCTGTTCGCGGTCGTGCTCGCCGGGCTGGCGTTGACGATCTACGCCGTTGTCGAACGCAACGCCGAGCGGCAGGTCAACGGCGAGCTGGTGGCGAGCGGCACCGTGTTCGACCGGCTGTGGCAGCAGCGCACGCGGCAGCTGGGAGGCGCCGCGGACCTGCTGGCGCGTGACTTCGGCTTTCGCGCGGCGGTGGCGACGCACGACGGCGCGACGATCGGCTCGGCGCTGGCCAACCTCCGGCAGCGGCTGCACGTCCCGATCGCGTTCGTCGTCGGGCAGGACGGCGCGGTGACCGGCAGCGCGGACGCCCGCGCCCGCGCGGACGCGGCGGCGCTCTGGTCGGCGCTCGATGCCGGGCGGATGAGCGGGGTGGTGGAGCTGGGCGGCGCCGCGCGGCACGTGATCGCGGCGCCGGTGATGACGCCGACGCTGGCCGGCTGGGTCGTGTCCGCGACCACCCTGCCCGCGCGCGAGATGCGCAGCCGGGAACAGCTGGCCTCCATCCCCATCCCGGCGACGGTGCGCCAGCGGCGCGCCGACGGGCGATGGGTCGACGGGGGCAGGGGCGCGGTGGCACCCGCTTTGTCCCACTTCGTCGATCGGGAGCTCGCGGGGGCTGGGCCGAGCGACGTCACCGTGACCGGCGAGACCGCGATCGCGCTCGCCAAGCCGCTGCCGACGATGGACGGGGCGCCGCGGACCGCCCTGCTGCTGCGGTATCCGCTCGTCCGCGCGCTCGCCAACCTGCGCCAGCTGCAGCTCGCCATCGCGATCGCCGGTCTGTTGGGCCTGCTCGCCACCGTGGTCGGGACGTGGCGCATCGCCCGCTCCATCACGCGGCCGATCACCGCGTTGGACAGCGCGGCGGGACAGCTGGCGGGTGGAACGGCCACCGCGGTCGCGGTCGAGAGCAATGACGAACTGGGGCGACTGGCCGCCAGCTTCAACCAGATGGCGGCCGACATCGCCGAGCGGGAGCGGCAGATCACGCATCTCGCGTTCAACGACGTGCTGACCGGCCTGCCCAACCGGGCGCTGTTCCAGGAACAGCTGGATCGCGAGCTGCGGCTGCGCGAGCGCCAGGGCGGCACGGTAGCACTGCTGTGCCTGGACCTGGACGATTTCAAACTGGTCAACGACACGTTGGGCCACCCGATCGGCGACGAACTGCTGCGCCGCCTCGCCGCGCGGCTGACGGAGGAGCTGGGCGACGTCTTCGTCGCGCGGCTGGGCGGCGACGAATTCGTGGTGATCGCGCGCGACGAGGCGGAGCGGGTGGCGCAGCGCGCGCTGGCGGTGATCGGCAAGCCCCTGATCATCGACGGGCATCAGGTGCAGCCGGGTGCCAGCATCGGCATCGCCATCGCGCCCGGAGACGGGCAGGACGTCGGCACGCTGCTCAAGAACGCGGACCTCGCGCTATACCGGGCCAAGGACTTGGGCCGGCGCACCTACAGCTTCTTCGAGGCGGCGCTGGACGAGCGCGCGCAGGCGCGTCGGCAGATGGAGGCGGACCTGCGTATCGCGATCCGCGAGGGGCAGTTCCAGCTTCACTTCCAGCCGCTGTTCGATCTGGAGCGCAACCGGATCGGATCGTTCGAGGCGCTGATCCGCTGGCGTCACCCGACGCGGGGCGTGGTGTCGCCGGTGGATTTCATCTCGCTGGCGGAGGAGACGGGGCTGATCGTCGACATCGGTGCCTGGGTGCTGCGCGAGGCGTGCGCGCAGGCGATCGCCTGGCCCGAGCACGTCAAGGTTGCTGTCAATGTATCATCGGTACAATTCCGGCGGCCCGGGCTGAGCGAGGTGGTGCTGCAGGCGCTGTCCGCCAGCGGGCTCGCACCCGCGCGGCTCGAGCTGGAGATCACCGAGTCCATCTTCCTGGAAGGGTCGGAAGCCACGCTGACGCTGCTCCATTCGCTGCGCGCGCTGGGGGTCCGGATCGCGCTGGACGATTTCGGCACGGGCTATTCGTCGCTCAGCTATCTGCAGAGCTTTCCGTTCGACAAGCTGAAGATCGATCGCTCGTTCATCGTCAACCTGCTGACCAAGCCGGGCGCCGGCGCCATCGTGCGCGCGATCGCCGACATCGGCCACGCGCTGGGCATGGAGATCACGGCGGAGGGCGTGGAGGAACAGGAGCAGCTGGCCGAGCTGCGCCACCATGGCTGCTCGTCAATCCAGGGCTATCTGTTCAGCCGGCCGATCGAAAGCACCGGCATCGCCGGGCTGCTGGCGAGCGATCCAGGGTCGGCACGGGCGGCCTCGCGCGGACGTGCCGGGCGGAACGTCGCCTCCTACACGGGTTCGTCGTGACTTCCCGCCCAGTTCCCTCTCCGCCGATCGAGCGCCCTTACCGGGGCGGTGGCGTGTAGGACAGCTCAGGCGGCGGCCTGCGCGGTCATCGTCACGTAGTCGAGCTTGCCCGTGCCCAGCACCGGCAGCGCGACGACGACCCGCACGTCCCTGGGCAGCATCAGCTCGGTCACGCCGTTCTGGCGACCCCAGGCCTGCAAGGCGCCCGCAGTCGCGTCCACGCAAGTGGTGAACAGCACCAGCTGCTCCCCCTTGCGCGCGTCGGGGCGGGTGACGACGGCGTGCTCGGCATCGGGCCAGAGCGCGGCGGCGTAGCCCTCGACCGCCGGCAGCGAGACCATCTCGCCGCCGATCTTCGCGAAGCGCTTGGCGCGGCCGCGGATGGTGACGAAGCCGGCGGGGTCGAGCGTGACGATGTCGCCCGTGTCGTGCCAGCCCTCCACCGGCGGCTGCAACTCGCCGGGCCGATCCGCTTTCAGGTAGCCGGCCATGATGTTGGGGCCGCGGATTGATAGCCGGCCGCCCTCCGCGATGCCGGGCACCGGGTCGATGCGCGCCTCCACGCCCGGCAGCAGCCGGCCGACGGTGCCGGCCTGATAGTGCATCGGGGTGTTCACCGCGATGACCGGCGCCGCCTCCGTCGCGCCATAGCCCTCCAGGATGCGCAGGCCAAACTTGTCGGCATAGACGCGCCGTGTCTCGTCGCGCACGCGCTCGGCGCCGGCGAAGATGTAGCGCAGCGCGTAGAAATCGTAGCCGTGCGCCATGCGAGCATAGCCGGCCAGGAACGTGTCGGTGCCGAACAGGATCGTGGCGTTCGCGTCATAGGCGAGCGCGGGGACGATGCGGTAGTGGAGCGGCGACGGGTAGAGCACCGTCCTGACCCCGTGCAGGATCGGCAGCAAGGTGCCGCCGGTCAGCCCGAAGCTGTGGAATACTGGCAGCGCGTTGAGCACCACGTCGCTTTCGTTGAAGTCGATTCGCGCGGCCAGCTGCTCGCAGTTGGCCAGCAGGTTGCGGTGCGTGAGGACGACGCCCTTGGGCAGCCCCTCCGACCCGCTGGTGAACAGGATGACGGCGGGGCTGGCGGGATCGACTCGATGGCCGCGGTGGAGGCGGCCGGCCCAGCCGGTGAGCCCCAGCGCGCGCAGCCGCTGGAGCGGTCCGATCCGCTCGCGCAGGTCCTCGAGATAGCGGATCGTGATGCCCGCGCCCGCCAGCTCGGCGATCAGCGGCTCCAGCTTGCTCTGCGCCACGAACGCGCGCGCCGTCACCACCGTACGGATGCGCGCGGCGGTGCAGGCCGCCAGGATGTTGCTCGCGCCGGCGGTGAAGTTCAGCATCGCCGGCACCCGGCCGGCGAACTGGAGCGCGAAGAAGGTCGCGACCACGCCCGTGACGTTGGGCAGCAGCACGCCGATCGCCTCGCCAGGCGCGGTGCCGGCGGTAAGCGGCCCCGACAGCGCCAGCGTACCGGTGACGAGCCGGCCGTAGCCGAGCGGCGTGCGCTGCACGTCCTCGACGATCGCGGCCTTGGCGCCATGGATGTCCTTGGCATCGAGCAGGGCCTGGAACAGCGTGCGGTCGATGTCGGACGTGGCGAAGATCGCATCGCTCATCACGTCATAGAGTTGCCGTCCGGCCGCCGCGCGGCGTTCGCGCGCGCTGTCGCCCGCGACGGCGAAGCGGCGCTGGGGCAGCACCGTCAGCGTGATCCGCGGAAACCAGCGGCGGCGGACCTTGCCGCCCAGCCGGCTGAACGGCGTGAACTGCGCGCCGTCGATGCGGACGGGGACGATGGCCGCGTCCGCCTTGTCGGCGACCATGCCGGGGCCGTCGAACACCTTCATCAGCGCGCCGGTGACGGTGATGCGGCCTTCGGGGAAGATCACCAGGGTGCGGCCGTCGCGCACCGCCCTGACCATCGCCTTGGCGGCCAGCGGATTGGTGGGATCGACCGGGAAGGCGTCGAACAGGCCGAGGAACGGCCGGACCCACCAGGCCCGCGCGATCCGGGTGTGGACGGCGAAGGTCGGCTTGCCGGGCAGGAAGGCGGCGAGCAGCAGGCCGTCGAGGAAGGAGACGTGGTTGACGACCACCACCGCGCGCTCGCCGGGACGGGGCAGATGCTCCGCGCCCCGGAGCTCGATCCGGTACAGCGCCGTCAGCACCGCGCGGGCGAGCGCCTTGAACACCGTCTCGGGCAGCAGCCAGCAGGAGATCAGCGCGACCGCGAGCGTCGCGAAGCCGAGCGCGCCGATCACGCCCGGCACGCCGGCGCAGCGACCGATCATCAGCACCACCGCGATCGTCAGCGCGACCGTGACGACCGCGTTTATGATGTTGTTCGCGGCGATGATCCGCGACCGTTTCGCCGGATCGGCGTGCGTCTGGAGGATGGCGTAGAGCGGCACCACGAAGCAGCCGCCCGCGATGGCGAGCGTCGCGAGCGCACCCAGGATCGGCCACGCCTGGGGCTGCGCCACGAACGTCCGCCAGTCGGCCGGCCGGGGCGTGTAGGCGCGCGCGGCGAGCCACAGCGCGATCAGCGACGCGGCCATGGCGAGCGCGGCGGCGGGCACATAGCGCGCCGACACCTCGCCCCGCAGCAGCCGGTTGACCAGCAGCGAGCCGAGCGCGACCCCGACGGAGAAGACGAGCAGGAACAGCGTCACCACGCGCGGTCCCGCGCCCAGCGTCCCGTGCGCGAGCGGGGTGAGCTGCGCGGTCACGACCGTGCCGACGCCGAAGAACCAGGAGATGCCGAGGATCGCGAGCCAGACGCCCCGGCCGCCGCGCGCCGCGTCGAGGATGCGCGCGGTGCCCCGGACGATGTTCCAGTCGATCGGCTGGCGCGCGGTCAGGGGCGGGGCGGCGGGCACGAGCCAGCTCGCCGCGAAGCCGGCGATCGCGACGCCGAGCGCGGCCAGCCCCGCCTGCCACGGCCCGATCAGGCCGCCGAGCAGCTGGCCCGCGAGGATGGCGAGGAAGGTTCCCGCCTCGATCAGGCCGGTGCCGCCCATGATCTCACGCGGGCGGAGATGCTGGGGCAGGATCGAGTATTTGACCGGGCCGAACAGCGTCGAATGGACGCCCATCGCCACGACGCAGGCGAGCAGCACGGGGATCGACTGGGTGGCGAAGCCGGCGAGCGCGACGCCCATGATCGCGACCTCCGCCGCCTTGACCCAGCGGACGAGCCGCGCCTTGTCCAGCCCGTCCGCGAGCTGGCCGGCGACCGACGACAGCAGGAAATACGGCAGCGTGAACAGCCCCGCCGCGACCGTCGCCAGCGTCTCCGCGCGACCCGGCTCGCCCGCGTAGAGGGTGAAGGTGGCGAGGAACACCATCGCGAAACGCAGCAGGTTGTCGTTGAACGCGCCCAGGAACTGGACGACGAACAGCGGCGCGAAGCGGCGGCGGGCGAGGAGCGACAGATCGGGAGCGGCCATGGGTTCCTCCGTATCAGGCGTGAGCGGGGGCGGGGTCAACGGCGCCTGCTTCGGGCAGGTAACGGCTGTAGAGCCAGCCGATGCCGAGCAGGCTGAAGCCGAGCGCGGCGAATGACCCGATGCGCAGCAAACCATCGAGCCCGGCGGCGTCGAACACGAACACCTTCACGACCGCGCCGAGCATCAGCAGCAGGCTGACGATCCGCCAGTCACGCTGGCGCGCACGGATGCCCCAGAGCAGGAAGCCGACCCCGAGCGCGACGGCGGCGAGCGAGCGCGCGATGTCCTCCGCCGGGCCGACCGGGCCGTGGGCGAGGAGCGACCCGTGCCATAGCTGGCGCAGTTCGGCGGCGGTCAGGAGCACGATCAGCAGCATGAACCCGCCCTGCCGCGCGCGCTCGGCGAGCGGGGGCAGCGGTGTGCGCCGCGCCGCCCAGAGCAGCGCGAACGGGACGGCGTAGGCGGGGATGAGCAGGTTCGCGACCGGCCACGCGCCCACCGCCTGCTCGGCCCAGAGCGGGTCGTGGAGCAGCAGTGTGAACCAGCCCGCATGCGCGAGCGCGGCGGCGGCGAACATGGCGGCAACCCGGGGCCGGGCGCGTAGCGTGCCGGCGGCGCCCATCGCGAGCAGCGCTTCCCACGATGTGCGCTCGGCCAGGCCGAGGGGCATGAACCCGGCAGCGTCGTGGATCGCGAACAGCTGCTTAAAGACGATGTGCGTCGCGGCGATGGCGAGCAGCACCAGCGCCGCCAGCCATGCACGGCGCCACTCGACCCGCGCGGGCGGATCGCGCCGGAGCAGCAGCGCGGCGGCGAGCGCGGGCGCGACCAGGCGCGTGGCGACATCGACAAGGGGCGGCAGCGCGGTCACGAACAGCGGCTCGCCCGCGATCGCGACGCCGCCGCCCGCCAACCATTGACCGAGCGGCATCAGCGCCCAGGCGCCGGCGAGCAGCCCGGCGGTGATGGTGGCGAGGCTCGACCGGCGCAGGACGGCGAGCAAAGGCACCGCGCCCGCCGGCACGAGCGGTAGCCATGGCGTCGGCACGAGCTGCGCGGCCGCGACATAGCCCAGCAGCACCGCGCCGACCGCGCCCGCCTCCGGAACTCGCGGCAGGCAAGAGCGCCAGGCGAACAGCGCGGCGACCGCCGCCGGGACCGCCCAGCGGAACGCCTCGCCGGCGCTGAGCGCCTGGCCCTGCAACCCCCCGGCGCGCGCGATCGCATCGGCGTCGCCCAAGGCCGGAAGGAGGAGGGCGGCGGCTGCGGCGAACAGCGCGCCGATGCGCTCGATCTGCCGGTCGCGCGCGGCGGGCGCCATCAGCAGCAGCGCGGCGCCGATCGCCGCCACGGCGGGCTGAAAGGCCCAGGATGGCAGGCCGAACCAGGCGGCGACCGAGCCGAGCGTGGCGGCCGCCACCGTGAGCAGCGCGAGCCGCGCGTCGCCCTCGACCCGCATCGCGCGCCAGCCCAGGGCCGCCGCACCGATCGCGACGCCCGCTCCCGCCAGTGCGAGCAGGGTTGTCGTGCCGCCCGTCACGGGAAGCTTCAGCCAGGGCACGAGCCAGATGGCGGTGGCGATCGCGGCCAGCGCGCCGGCATCGCCGACCCGCCCGTCAGCCCGCCACCGTCGCCGCACGGCGGGCCGGCCGGGGCTCAGGCCGGCGCCCGCCCGCCCGCTCGCGCCGCGCTGTAACAGGAGCGCGGGGAGCGGGGTGAGGGCGAAGACCGCGAGGGTGAGGAGCCAGGGTTCGGTCATGAGAGGCGGGTCACGGGGCTACAGGCTCGCGCGCGGGTCGAAGTGGGCGGCGGGCAGCTCCGTGCCCGGCCCGCGCAGCGCGCCGGCATCGCCGACCCGCCCGTCAGCACGCCACAGTCGCCGAACGGCGGGCAGGCCGTGGATCAGGCCGGCGCCCGCCAGCACGATCGCCAGCAGCGGCATCGCCGCGTGGGGCCAGGCGAGCATCAGCACCAGCGCGATCGCCAGCGCCGGGCCGGGCAGGTCGGCCAGCCGGGCGTCGCGGCGCGACAGCCAGACAGTGGCCATCGAGAGCAGGGCGTAGAGCCCCCAATCGAGCGGGCGGAAGCCGCCTTCCGCCATGACGCCGCCGAGCTCCATCGCGGCGGCCAGCGTGCCCGCCCAGCGCGCCACGACGCCGCCGCCACGGCCCAGCGCGAGCGGGGGCAGGGCGGCGCCGATCAGCAGCAGATAGAGGCCGAGCGCGGTCGTCGCGCCGGTATCGAGCGCGCCCGTGAGCAACATGACCGCGCCCCAGCCGAAGCCGCCCGCGATCGCCAGCAACCCCAGCCACGGCCAGCGTTGCACCCGGCCCAGCGTCGCCAGCCCACCGATCGCGAGCGCGAGATAGGCCGACAGCAGCGGCACATCCGGCGCGCCGGCGCCGACCAGCGCGGGCGCGGCGAGGCCGCCGACCAGCCCCAGGACCGCCGATGGCTCGCCGAACCGAAGGGATAGTGCCGCCGCCAGTCCGGTAACCAGCGCAAGACCCGCAAAGCCGGTGAGCGGCCCGATCAGCGCGTACAGGTCGGTCGCGATCAGCGTCGTGGCGAAGAGCGTGGCCACCCCGGCGCCGGCCAGCGCCTGTGGCACGCGGGGATCTCGGACGCGATCCGCGTGGCGCCGCGCCACCTCGGCGCCCTCGATCAGGCCGAGGCCGAACAACAGTCCGGCGATCACGCGCAACAGCGGCGACAGCAGGCCCGTCTCGATCGAATAGCGCACGATCAGCACGCCGCAGACTGCGAGCGTGGCGCCGCCCGCCCAGATTGGCAGGCGCCGGCCGAACATATCCTCGAACGAGGGCGAGCGGCTGGAATGTACCGGCGGAGTTGGCGGTGCGACTTGATCGGGCGGACGCGAGACCACGACGCGCGCCGGGCGAGGCGACGGAGTCGGCTCGGGCCGGGCCACGGGCGCCACCTTGACCGGCGGCTCGACGGCCGGCGCGGGCTGGGCCGGGGCGCGGCCTTCCACCTCGTCCAGCCGCCGCCGCAGGTCGTCCAGCCGACGCCACTGCACGGCCATGACGATGATGAGCGCGACGATGGCGATGACGGTCACGGCCTTCTCCCTCGCGAGCCGGATAACGCAGGTTTGAGCAGTGTTCAATTACTAAATTGGACAGCGATCAATTTCTGTGGTTCAGGCCCGGGATGGGCAGGCGATCGGACCATAGCCGGGATGAGCTGGAGGCGTTGATCCTTGCGGCGGGTCACGCGCTGATGGCCGAGGTCGGCTTTCAACGCTTTTCCGCGCGCGAGGTGGCGAAGCGGGTCGGCTACTCGATCGGCACGATCCACAACGTGTTCGGCGGTTTCGATCGGCTGGTGCTGGCGATCAACACTCGGACTTTCGCGCTGTGGGCGGAGCATCTTCGCGCGCGACTGGCCGAGGCCGGGACGGACCGGATCGCGGCGCTGGTCGCGGGCTATTTCGGCTTCGCCCAAGCGCATCCGCATCTGTGGATGGCGATCTATGATCACCGCCTTCCCCGCGACATGGCGATGCCGGCAAGCGACGAGGAGACGCGGGGCGGGCTGACCGAGATCGTGCGGGAGGAGGTCGCCGGCGCTGTGGGCGAGCGCGGTGACGCGACCGCGCTGACGCGCTCGATGATCGCGGTGGTCCACGGCCATTGTCATTTCGCGCTCACCGGCGCCTTTGCGTTGATGGGCGAGCCCGACGCCGAAGGCGCGGTGCTGGCGCGGGTGCGCGAGGTGCTCGCCGCCGCCTAGCCGGCCAGCGGCAGGGTCAGCGCGAAGCAGGTGCCCCGGTCCGTGTCGCGCAGTTCGATCGTGGCACCCGCAGCGTCGAGGAGCGAGCGGGCGATCGGCAGGCCCAGCCCGCTGCCGCCGGTGGCGCGCCGCGTGGTGAAGAACGGCTCGAACACGCGCGCGCGGTCTGAGGCGGGGATGCCGGGGCCGTCGTCGGCCACGGTTAGGCGGACGGCGCCGTCCGTCGCGGTCGCGGCGAACTCGACCCGTGCGGCGCCCATCTGTCGGCTGTTCTCGACGAGCGTGACGAGCACGCGTTCCAGCGACTCGGGCGTGATCGCGACGCGGGGACGCGGGGGTAGGCGCGCCGTCACCACGAATCCGGCGGAGCGCGCCGCGTCGGCCACGCTCGTCGCGACGGCGGCGAGGTCGGCCGCGCCCTCGCCGGCGCGGGCCATGTCGGCACGCGCGAGCTCCAGCAGGCGGGTGACGAGCCGCTGCAGCCGCTGCGCGTCCGCGTCGGCGTTGCCGAGGAAGCGGCGGCGCTCCGCGTCCGCCATGGCGTGCTCGCCCAGCAGCTCCAGCGCCCCCCGGATGCCGGCCAGCGGTGTCTTGAACTCGTGGGAGACCGCGTGCGCGAAGTCGCGCAGGTAGCGCGAGCGGCGCTCGATCGTGGCGGCCATCACCGCGAAGTCGCGATAAAGCGCCTGGATCTCGATCGCGGCGGTGGCGGGCGCGTCCGGCACCGTTCCCGCGCCGGCCGCGCCCCCTCGGGTCGCGACGGCAAGCGCCTCCACAGGGCGCGCGCTGCGGCGCGAGAGGAGCGCGGTCAGGAACAGCAGCGCGAGCAGGATCGCGACCACGCCCAGCGCGATCTTGCCCCGATCCTCGTACAGCCCGCGGAACAGCGCGCGCGCGGAGCGGGAGAGCAGCACGACGCCGACCACGCGGCCGTTGACCACCACCGGGCGGGCATGATGCACCCGGATCGCGGCGGCGCGGCTCAGCCACTCGAACGGGTAGGTCGGGTGGTAGGCGCCGTTGCGGCGGATGACCGTGCTGGGCCGCCCGGCGAGCGCGGCGCGGACCTCCGGCAGCGCCGCGTATCTGCCGCCGGCGAGCGGGCCGGCCGCGATCCGGCCCTGGCGATCGAGCAGCAGCGGCGAGGCGAGCGTCAC
>CAXTWJ010000031.1:11873-14475 GCA_964247925.1 uncultured Sphingomonas sp. | reverse complement strand
TGGGCGACGAGTTCGCGCTGGTGGCGCCCGGGTCCGGGCTGCTTCACGCATTCCCGCGGCTGGCCAGTCTGAAGAACGAGAGCGTCGCGGCGGTGGCGGCGGCGACACCGGGCGCGACCTGGGGGCCGTGGCAGCGCGGCACGCCCAAGGGCGACCTCCGTCACCTCGTCCCCGACGCGCGCGCGGTCGCCGCGACCGACCAGCCCGCCTGGCCGGCGCTGATCGTGTTCCCCCGGTTCGGTGCGGCGGCGGCGGTGCGGCCAGTGCCGGCAAGCGAGGCCTTCGTTCGCCTGACCCAGGCCTCCACCAATTATGTGGCACTGGGCGAGGCGGGGTTTACGGCACTGATGCGGCTGGTGCGCGATGTCCCGGCGGTCGCGGTCGATTACCCCGACGGCGCCGCTGGGATCGCGGCGGTGGAGGCGGTGTGGGCGGCGCTCTAGTCGCGCGGGTGCTGGCCGCGCCCGAACGGGCGCTGACGCTCGACGCGCAGGGCTGGACGGCGCTGCTCTGCGCGGCGCGGGCGGAGCAGCTGCTTGGCACGCTGGCGGACCGATTGCGCGGCCTTCCGGTTTCGGACGCGGCGGCGCCGATCCTGGCGGACGCGCGCGGGCAGGCGGAGGCGCAGCGGCGCGCGGCGCTGTGGGAGGCGGAGATGGTGCGGCGCGCGCTGGCGCCATTGGGCGTGCCGATCGTGCTGCTCAAAGGCACCGCCTATGCCGCCGCCGGGCTGGCGGCGGGGCGGGGGCGCTCGATCGGCGACCTCGACCTGCTCGTGCCGCGCGACCGGTTGGACGCGGTGGAGGCGGCGCTGCTCGGGTCGGGCTGGGAGCCGGTCAAGCCCGACCCGTATGATGACGCCTATTACCGTCGCTGGATGCACGAGGTGCCGCCGCTGATCCACCGCGAGCGCGACCGGATGGCGGACGTGCATCACACCATTCTGCCGCTGACGGCGCGGCCCCGGCCCGATCCGGCGGCGCTGCTCGCGCACGCGGTGCCGCTCGGCAACGGACTGAGCGTGCTGTCGCCTGCGGACATGGTCGTCCACGCGGCGACGCACCTGTTCGCCGACGGCGACCTGGCGGGTGGCTTGCGCAACCTGTGGGACCTCCGCTGCCTGATCGAGGAGTTCGGCGCGGCGGGGCTGGCGGACGCGGCGCGGCGGCATGACGTCATGTCGGCCGTCGAGCGCGCGTTACGGCTGGTCGCGGTCGTGTTCGACGCGGAACCGACCGTGTGGCGGGACCGGCCCTTCGTGCGCCGCCTGCTCGCGCGTGACGGCTGGGGGCGGGCGACGCGGCCCGTCACGCGGCTCGCCTTCTACGTCCGCTCGCACTGGCTGCGGATGCCACCGGCGATGCTGGCACGGCATCTCCTGATCAAGTGGCGTCGAGGCGCTCCAGCGTCGTGATGAGTTCGTCGAATGCGCCGATCACCGCGTCGGCGCCGAGCGCCCTCACGCCGCCCCCGCTGAAGCCGAACGCGCAGGCGACTACCGGCAGCCCGGCCGCGCGCGCCGGCTCGACGTCGAAGCGAGAGTCGCCGACAAAGGCGGCCGGGCCGCCGCCCGCCTGTTCGCGCATGGCCAGGATCATGTCGGGCCGCGGCTTGCCGCGCCCGGCGCCCAGCGTGTCGCCGCCGATCACCGCGGCGAACCGGTCGAGGAGGTCGAAGTGGAGCAGCAGTTGGCGGGTCGGCGCCTCGCGCTTGTTCGTTGCCACCGCGCAGCGCACGCCGCGCGCTCGCAAGCCGTCGATCGCCTCCACCATCTCGGGATAGGGGCGCGTGTGGACGGCGAGGTTGACATCGTAATAGCACACCAGCTCTTCGTGAAGCCGATCGAGCAGCGCTTCGTCGCACGCGCCGGTCGCGTCGAGCGCATGGCCGAGCATCCGCCGCGAGCCGCCGCCGATCATCGGCACGATCGTCGCGACCGGCAGCGCGGGGCGCCCGTCCAAGGCGAGCGCGTGGTTGACCGCCGCCGCGAGGTCGCCCGACGTGTCGAGCAGCGTGCCGTCCAGGTCGAAGCCGACGATCGCGAAGGGAAAGGGCGTCATGGGCGCGGCGCGTGGGCGGTGCCACTGGCAAAGGCAAGGCTTTCGTGCCACCGGCGCACGCCATGACACCGCGCCCTCTCGCCGTCATCATCCTTGCCGCGGGCAAGGGCACGCGCATGAAGTCGGACCTGCACAAGGTGCTGCACCCGCTCGCCGGGCGGCCGATGCTGCTGCACCTGCTCGCCAGCGTCGCCGAGCTTGTGCCCGAGCGGACGGGTTCGGGAGGGGGCCGGGCGCGAGCAGGTCGATGCCGCGCGGGCGGGGACGGGGGTGGCGACCGCGCTCCAGGCGGAGCAGCTGGGCACCGGGCATGCGGTGCTGCAGGCTCAGCAGGCGCTGACAGGTTTCGACGGCAATGTGTTGATCCTGTACGGGGACGTGCCGCTGGTCCGGGCCGAGACGATGCGGCGAATGCTGGAGCGGCTCGCCGCGTCCGACACGCCAGCCACCGTGGTGCTGGGCTTTCGACCGACGGACCCCGGCGCCTATGGCCGCGTGATCGCGACGGCTGACGGGCGCGTCGAGCGCATGGTCGAGCACAA
>CAXTWJ010000031.1:3888-11863 GCA_964247925.1 uncultured Sphingomonas sp. | reverse complement strand
CTCCGCGACGATCGCGGCGCTGCTCGACCGCTTGGGCGCGCCCGACGTACCCGGCGTGGTGGTGCTCGGCTTCCGCCCGGCGGACACGCTCGCCTACGGGCGGGTGATCGCGGACGACGCCGGGTGCATCGCCAAGATGGTCGAGCACAAGGACGCCTCGGGTGAGGAACGGGCGGTAACGCTCTGTAACTCCGGCCTGATGGCGGCACGATCAGCGGACCTCTTCGCGCTGCTGACGCGCGTTGGCAATGCCAACGCCGCCGGCGAATACTACCTCCCCGACATCGTCATGCTCGCCGACCGGCCGTCGGCGATGATCGAGACGGCGGCGGCGGAGGTCGCGGGCGTGAACAGCCGCGGCGAGCTGGCGCTGGTGGAGGCGGGCTGGCAGGCGGAACGCCGCGCCTGCGCCATGGCGGAGGGCGTCACGCTGATCGCGCCGGAGACGGTGTTCTTCAGCCACGACACGCAGTTGGGGCGCGATGTCGTCATCGAGCCGAACGTAGTGTTCGGGCCGCGGGTCACGGTGGCGGACGGGGCAACGATCCACGCGTTCAGCCATCTGGAGGGCGCGACGGTGGGCGCGGGCGCGGAGGTCGGCCCCTATGCCCGGCTGCGTCCCGGCGCGGTGCTCGGAGCCAAGTCGCGGGTCGGCAATTTCGTCGAGATCAAACAGGCGATGCTGGGCGAGGGCGCCAAGGCGAACCACCTATCCTACATTGGCGACGCCGAGATAGGTGCGCGGGCCAACATCGGCGCGGGTACGATCACCTGCAATTACGACGGGTTCTTCAAATATCGTACGAAGATCGGCGCGGGCGCGTTCATCGGGTCGAACTCGGCGCTGGTCGCCCCGGTGTCGATCGGCGCGGGCGCGATCGTCGGGGCGGGCGCGGTGGTGACGCAGGATGTGGAGGCGGATGCGCTGGCGCTGGTCCGACCGTCGCAGGTCGCCAAGCCCGGCTGGGCCGCCCGGTTTCGCGAGATGATGAGCGCGCGCCAAAAGGCCAAGTGACAGGTCCGTGACGGGCTTTTCAGTTGCTTGAGTCGGCGGATCGGGCAGGGCGGTCGGACATGACGGGGATCAAGAAGCGATGTGCGGGATTGTGGGCATCCTGGGCCGTGGCGACGTCGCCGGGCGGCTGTTCGACGGGCTGAAGCGGCTGGAATATCGCGGCTACGACTCCGCCGGCATCGCCACGATCGACCACGGCCGGATCGAACGGCGCCGCGCGCCGGGCAAGCTCGCCAACCTGGCCGAGCGGCTCGCGGCGGACCCGCTGCACGGCTCGACGGGCATTGCGCACACGCGCTGGGCCACGCATGGCGGCCCGACGGAGGACAACGCCCACCCCCACATCGTCGGCGACGTGTCGGTGGTCCACAACGGTATCATCGAGAACTTCAAGCCGTTGCGCGATGAACTGATCGCGGACGGCCGTACCTTCCTGAGCGAGACGGATACGGAGGTGGTCGCGCATCTGGTGGCGCGCGAGCTGGAGCGGGGCGCGGACCCGCGCACGGCGGTCTCGACGGTGCTGCCCCGACTGCACGGGGCGTTCGCGATCGCGGTGCTGTTCCGGACCGAGCCCGACCTGCTGATCGGCGCGCGGCTCGGCGCGCCGCTGACGGTCGGTTATGGCGACGGGGAAAACTATCTCGGCTCGGACGCGCACGCGCTGGCGCCGCTGACGCAGCGCATCGCCTATCTGGACGAGGGGGACTGGGCGGCGGTGAGCCGCGGGGCGGTCGAGGTCTACGACCGCGACAACCATCGCGTCGAGCGCCCGGTGGTGCTGTCGGGCGCGTCCGCCGAGGTGATCGACAAGGGCAATCACCCCCATTTCATGCTCAAGGAGATTTACGAACAGCCGATCGTGGTGGCGCAGACGCTCAGGTCGTACCTGCAGCGGTTCGAGAACCGGGTGACGCTGCCCATCCCGGAGTTCGATCTGGCGGCGATCCGGCGAGTGACGATCGTCGCGTGCGGGACGAGCTTCTATGCCGGCATGGTCGCGAAATACTGGCTGGAGCAGTTCGCGCGGGTGCCGGTCGATCTCGATGTCGCGAGCGAGTTCCGGTATCGCGCGCCGATCCTGGAGCCGGGCGGGCTGGCGCTGTTCATCTCGCAGTCGGGCGAGACCGCCGACACGCTGGCCGCGCTGCGCCATGCGCGCGAGGAAGGGCAGAAGATCGCGGTCGTGGTCAACGTGCCGACGTCCTCCATGGCGCGTGAGGCCGACCTGCTGCTGCCCACCCATGCCGGGCCGGAGATCGGGGTCGCGTCGACCAAGGCGTTCGTGTGCCAGCTGGCCGTGCTCGCCGCGTTCGCCGCGACGGTGGCGCGCGCCAAGGGGCGGATGACCGCCGAGGAGGAGGCGACCGTGGTCGAGCAGCTGGCGGAGTCGCCGGCCGCGCTCAACGCCGCGCTCGCGCATGACGACGCGATCCGCGCCATCGCCGGCCACGTCGCGGGCGCGCGCGACGTGCTCTACCTGGGGCGCGGCACGGACTATCCGCTGGCGCTCGAGGGCGCGCTGAAGCTCAAGGAAATCAGCTATATCCACGCCGAAGGGTATGCGGCGGGTGAGATGAAGCACGGGCCGATCGCACTGATCGACGATCATGTCCCGGTTATCGTGATCGCGCCGTCGGGGCCGCTGTTCGACAAGACGGTCAGCAATATGCAGGAGGTCCGCGCGCGCGGCGGCAGGGTAATCCTGATCTCCGACGCCGACGGCATCGCCGCCGCGGGCGAAGGCTGCGTCGCGACGATCACCATGCCGGCCGCGCACCCGCTGATCGCGCCGCTGGTCTATGCGGTCCCGGTGCAGCTGCTGGCCTATCACGTCGGCGTCGCCAAGGGCGCGGATGTGGATCAGCCGCGCAATCTGGCGAAATCGGTGACGGTCGAATAGCTCAGGCCTGGCCGATCACCGCGATCAGCGGGTCGCCCCGGCTGCCGTCGGAGACGACCCGCGCGTTCACGTCCCCGAACCCCGACCGTTTCAGGTACAGGCCGATCAGCGAGGCCTGGCCCTCCATGTCGAAAGAGCGCCACACCGCGACCGCCTTGGTCGGAAAGCACCGGTTGGCGTAGCTGACGACGAACGGCGCGCCGGGCACGAGGACGCGCCGGACCTCGGCGAAGACGGCAAACGGGCGCTGGAGATACTGGACGCCGACGCAGCACAGTGCGGCGTCGAACGCGCCGTCGGCCAAGGGCAGCGTCGGGTCGGCGTTCAGGTCGTGCACGAACCAGCCGTCCAGCCGCGGGTTGGCGGCGAGCTCCTCCGCGTTCATGCCGTGGCCGACGACCTCGGCGTAGCGCCGATCCTCGGGCAGGTGGCTGACCCAGCTCGACATCAGGTCGAGCACCCGTCCGCCGGGCGGGAGCACCTCGCGATACAGGTCGGTCAGCGCCGTCACCGCCACCGGATCGATGTGCGTGACCAGCCGCGGGTCGGCGTAGAAGGCGAGGTCGTCGCCGTCGTCGATCCGATCGAAGGCGCCCGGCGGTAGCGCGGCGGCGCTCGTCACGGCATTCCCTTGCCGCCGTTAGCGCCGAAGGTGCTGCCGGTGGTGTAGCTGAATTCGTCGGACGCGAGCGCGACGTAGAGCGGAGCGAGCTCCGCAGGCTGGCCGGCGCGGGCCAGCGGGCGTTCGGGGTCATGGCCGAACTCGCCCATCTGGCCGGGCAGCTGGCCGCCCGCGACCTGCAGCGGCGTCCAGATCGGGCCGGGCGCTACCATGTTCACGCGGATGCCCTTGGACGCGAGCTGCTTCGCCATCACGCGCGTGAAGATGTGGATCGCGCCCTTGGTCGGGGCGTAGGCGATCAGCTCCTTTTCCGGATCGAAGCTGTTCACCGAGCCCGTGTTGATGATCGCCGACCCGGGCTTCAGGTGCGGGATCGCCGCCTTGGTCAGACGGAAGGGGGCGTAGATGTTGGTCTTGAAATGCCGGTCCCACTCGTCGTCCGACACTTCGTCGATAGAGTTCTTTGATTGCTGATAAGCGGCGTTGTTGACCAGAATATCGAGGCCGCCCAGGCCGTTGACGGCCTTCGTGACGATCGCCTTGCAACCCTCCTCGGTCCGTAGGTCCATAGGGATCAGCACCGCCTTGCGCCCCGCCTGGCGGATCAGGTCCGCGACCTCGCGCGCGTCAGGCTCCTCGCTGGGGTAGTAGTTGATCGCCACGTCGGCGCCCTCGCGCGCGAAGGCGATGACGGTGGCGCGACCGATGCCGCTGTCGCCACCGGTCACCAGCGCACGGCGGCCAGCGAGCCTGCCCGAGCCCTTGTAGCTGGTCTCACCACAATCGGGACGCGGGTTCATCTTCGATTGCAGCGCGGGCCAGGGCTGGCGCTGCTCCGGAAACTTCTGCGTCGTATATTTCGTGTTCGGGTCGCGCAGCGGCACGGCGGGCTGATCGCCCTGGCCGAGCGCGGGCGCGGCCGCCGCCGCCATGCCCAGCGCCGCGCCGCCCAGCACCATGCGCCGTGAAGAGTCCGTGTCCATCGCCGTCCTTCGATCCGTCAACCTCCGCAACGTCGCGCGACGCAAAAAGGTGCCGGACGACTTGCGTCCGGCCTGACCCAGCGCGACAAGATCGCATGGACGGGCAAGAACAGCCGCTGATCGCCGGCGTCGAGCTGGGCGGCACCAAGTGCATCGCCGTGCTCGCGCGCGGACCCGACGCGGTGGAGGAGGAGGTCCGCATTCCCACGACGACGCCGGCCGAGACGCTGCCCGCGATCGAGGCGGTGCTGGACCGGTGGCAGGGCTATGCCGCTGTGGGGATCGCCAGCTTCGGCCCGATCGCCGTCGATCGCCGCGCCGCCGACTGGGGGCAGATCACCGTCACCACCAAGCCGCACTGGTCGCACACGGACATCGGGCGCCGCTGGGAGCGCCGTTACGGCGTTCCCGTCGGGTTCCACACCGATGTCGTCGGCGCCGCGCTGGCGGAGGCTCGATGGGGCGCGGCCGCCGGGCTGGCGGACGTCGCCTATGTCACCGTGGGAACGGGCATCGGCGTCGGGCTGATCGCGGGCGGCAGGCCGCTCGACGGGCTGACCCATTCCGAGCTGGGGCATATCCGCCCCGTGCGTCTGCCCGGCGACGACTGGATCGGCGCGTGCCCGTTCCACGGCGCGTGCCTGGAAGGGCTAGCGTCCGGTCCCGCGATTGCGGCACGCGCCGGCCGCAAGGCGGAGGAGCTCGGGCCCGACGACCCGGCCTGGGAGCCGGTCGTCCATGCGCTGGGCCAGCTCTTGCACGTTCTGGTCATGACGGGCGTGCCGCGCCGGGTGGTGGTGGGCGGCGGCGTCGCGGTCGGCACGCCGCACCTGCTACCCCGCGTGCGCGAGGCGATGACCAGAAGCCTGGCCGGCTATTCGATGCTGCCCGAGGTGGCGATGACGGACAGCTTCGTGGCGCCCGCCGCGCTGGGCAATAATGCCGGGCCGCTCGGCGCCGTGCTGTTGGGACAGCAGGCGCTCGCCCAACCGTTTACGGCGGCTTAACCCTGTCCGGCTACGTGTGATGAACCAAGGCGGGTCCCTGAACGTCCGCCGATCATCACGGGAAGAGCCGCCTTGTTCTCCACCCCTCCGGCCCCGCGCATCCTCATCGTCGATGACGAGCCCGCGATGCACGACAGTTATCGCCGCTCCTTCGCCGCCATGCGCGCGGCCGGCGCGGGTGGCCTGTCCGCCATGGCCGCCGACCTGTGGGACGACGCGGAACCGGATGGGGGCGGGGCCGCGCCGGACGACCCCGATTATCGGCTGACCCATGCCGACCAGGGGCTCGATGCCGTTGCCGCCGTCGAGCGCGCGCTGGCGGATGGCGAACCCTATGCGGTCGCGTTCATCGACATCCGTATGCCGCCGGGCATCGACGGGCGCGAGACGGCAAAGCGCATCCGCGCGCTCGACGCCGGCATCAACATCGTGATCGTCACCGGCTTTTCCGACTTCTCGCCGCTGGAGATCAGCCGCGTGGCCGGGCCGGCGGACAAGATCTTCTACATCGCCAAGCCGTTCGAGGTGGCGGAGATCCAGCAGACCGCGGCCGCGCTGGTCGCGCGTTGGGAGAACGACCGCGCGCTGGCGGCGGCGCGCGAGCAGCTGAGCCAGCAGGTCGCGCTGCTGGAGGTGCAGGCGGCCGAGCTCGCCGCCAACGAGAGCCGGGCGCTGCACATCGCCACGCACGACTCGCTCACGGACGCGCCCAACCGCCTGGCCTTCGTCCGGGCGCTGGGCGAGCGGGTAAAGCAGCCCGGGCTGTTCGGCTGCGCGATGGTCGATCTGGATCGGTTCAAGCTGGTCAACGACACGCTGGGCCACCTGGCGGGCGACGCGCTGATCCGGGAAATGTGCGCCATCCTGCAGCGATGCGCGCCGGACGGCGCGCTCATCGCGCGGCTGGGCGGTGACGAGTTCGGCGTGCTGTTCGACACGGCGGGCGAGGAGGCCGCGACCATGGCGTGCGACCGGCTAGTCGTGACCTGCTCCACGCAGCACATCGTGTTCGGCCACTCGGTGCAGGGCGGGGCCTCCGCCGGCCTGGTCGTGACGGAGGGCGGCACGGGCCGTGACCCGATCGACGTGGTCCGCCGCGCCGACCTGGCGCTCAACCATGCCAAGCGCACCGGGCGCGGTGTCGTGCGTCTGTTCGACGAGAGCATGGACGAGGGCATCCGGTTCCGCCGCCGCATCGAGCACGGGCTGGGCGCGGCGATCGCGCGCGGCGAGCTCTCCCTCGTCTATCAGCCAATCGTCACGCGCGACCGGATCGAGGTGGAGGGGTTCGAGGCGCTGCTGCGCTGGAACACGGCGGAGCATGGCCCGATCAGCCCGGCGGTGTTCATTCCGATCGCCGAGGAATCCAACCTGATCCACGAGCTGGGCGACTGGGTGCTTCACGCCGCGCTCGACGAACTGAAGCAGTGGCCGGGCCAATATGTGTCCGTCAACTTCTCCCCGCGCCAGTTCCGCCGGCACAATTTCGTCGGCCACATCATGGAAAGCGTGATGCGCGCCGGCATGGAGCCGAACCGGGTGCAGATCGAGATCACCGAAACCGCGATCTTCGATGACGCCGAGCGCGCGGCGGAGACGCTGTACAAGCTCAGGCAGATGGGTTTCCGCATTGCACTCGACGATTTCGGCACAGGCTATTCGTCGCTCTACAATATTCGCAAGTTCGCGCTCGACTGCCTGAAGATCGACCGCTCGTTCATCGACGGCATGGGCCGTGAGCGCGAGTCGGCGGCGATCGTCCATTCGATTATCCATCTCGGCCGCGCGCTGGGGTTGGGCGTGGTGGCGGAGGGCGTGGAAACGGAGGCGCAGGTCCAGTATCTCCGCCTCGCGGGCGCCAGCCATCTGCAGGGCTATTTCTTCTCGCGTCCCGTCGCGGCCGCCGTGGCGCGCGACATGGCCGAGCAGCGGTTCCTGGTCGATCAGGAGGAAGAGGCCGAGCTGGACACCGGGGCGCCGACGGATAGCGCGCGGGCGCGCGCGGGCGCCTGATGGGCAGGCGGTCGCGGCGACGGTGGCGCGGGCCGGCACCGCTGCCGAAGTCGCTGGGGGCGAAGCTGGTATTGGTGCTGACCGCCGCCGGGCTGGCGGGCGCGCTCGGCATCACGCTCCTGCTCGCCACCATCATCACGCCCTCCTTCAATCGGCTGGAGGCACAGGCGGTCCACGGCCATATCGAGCGCACGGGCGCGGTGCTGACCGATTACGGCGACAAGGTGGAGAGCGCGGTTCGCGATTATGGCGACTGGAACGCCAGCTACGATTACATGGCGCACCCGACGGCGGCGTTCGAGCGGGAAAGCTTCTCGCCGCTCGCGATGAGCAACCTGGGCGTGCAGGGCATGGCGTATGTCGCGGGGGGGCCCCCCCGGGGGGGGGGCGGGGGGGGGGGGGGGGCGGCGCCGGGGGGCCCCCCCCCCCGGC
>CAXTWJ010000031.1:0-3878 GCA_964247925.1 uncultured Sphingomonas sp. | reverse complement strand
GGGTTGGCCGGCCCAAGAGGCGCACCCCCCCCCCGGGCGCGGGGCGGTGGTGGGGGCCCGGGGGCGCGTCGATCTGGCACGGGTGCTGAAGGGCAGCTCTGGCAATTTTTACTTGCGGCTCGGCCCCGCCGTCGCGGCGGTGGGCGTGGCGCAGGTCAGGCGATCCGACGGCACCGGGATCCCTCGCGGTTATGTCGTGATGGCGCGCGTGCTGACCTCGGCGCAGGTCGCCGATCTGCTGCAGCTGAAGGCCCGGATCGAGCGGGCGGGTTCTCCGGCCGTGGTGATTGCCACGCCAAGCCGCGCGCTCGCGACCGTGCACGTCCCCGTGCCGGGGCCGGACGGGCGCCCGGTGGCGGCGATACGGTTCGGAGTAAAGCGCGAGGTGTCGCTACTGGGGCGCCGGATGCTGCTGCTGGCGGTCGCGGGTTCGACGCTGCTGCTGCTGCTCGTGCTCGTGGTGCTCAGGCGCGCCATCGGGCGGCTGGTACTGCGGCCGCTCGCCCGGGTGGAGACGCATATGCAGCGGGTGCGCGCGTCGGGGTCGCTGAGTGTCCTGTCCGATGACGGCCGGCGCGACGAGATCGGGTCGCTGGGGCGCTCCTTCAACGCGATGCTGCAACAGCTGAACGACCTGCGCGAGCAGATCGAGGTGCAATCCTTCGCGCTCGGGCGATGGGAGTCGGCGGTCGCGGTCATGCACAATGTTCGCAATGCCCTGAACCCCGTTTCGACCATCCTGTCGCAAGGCATGGCATCGGGGGCGCCCATCGATCGCGCGTTGCTGGACCGCGCGGTGGCCGAGCTGGCGCGCGACGATATCCCGGCGGCGCGGCGGCGGAAACTGGCGGCGTTCGTGGCCGCCGGGGTCGAGGCCTGGGCCGGCAGTCGCGAGGCGATGCGCGGCGAGCTGGCGATCGGGCGCGAGGCGATGACTCACGTGCTGGAGATCATCGGCCAGCAGCAGAAGCAGGCGCATGAGCGACCGCCGCTGGCGCCGGTCGATGTAACGGAGGTGGTCGCGCGCAACGCCACCATCGCGCGCTATTCGCAGCACGCCTCCATCGCCTTTTCCTTCCCGTCCGCGCGGCATCTGGCGATGGCGAACCGGGTGATCTTGAGTCAGGTCGTCGGCAACCTGTTCGGCAACGCGGCGGAGGCGATCGCGGCGGCGGACGGGGGCGGTGGCACCATCGCGGTCACGGTGACGGAGGAGGACGACACGGTCACGATCGCGATCCGCGACAATGGCGAGGGCTTCGAGGCGGGGACGGGCGCGACGCTGTTCCAGCGCGGCTTTTCGACGCGCGCGCACAAATCGGGCGGGCTGGGGCTGCACTGGTGCGGCAATTCGATGACCGCGATGAACGGCGCGCTCCGGCTGGAAAGCGCCGGCAAGGGCCAGGGCGCGGTCGCGCTGCTCACGCTTAAGGCAGCGGTGCCGATGCGGGCCGCGGCCTAGGCGGCTTCTTCGACCGCCTTGGCGTGGAGAAGGTGCGGCGCCGCGAAGCCGCGTTCCAGAAACCAGCGCTGGCGAGCAGGCGGCAGCGTGTCGAAATTGCCGATCACGCCCCGGCAGTCGGGCGCGCGGCAGTCACACGCCATGCGCCAGTCGCTGTCCTTCAGCGTCGTTGAATAATCCCAGGTCACTTCCTCACCGCGTGCGATGGGGGCGAGCGCGGTGAGGAACACGCCGCCGGGCTCGAAGCGTAGCCCGGCATTGGGCGCGCAGCTGTGATTGATCAGGTCATCGACGCGGCCCGACGGCCCCAGCCAGGCATTCGCGCCGACCTGCACGAAGCGGTCCTCGCGGCCGAGCGCGGCGGGCGCGTGGCCGAGGCGGCGCCCGGAGAAACGGAGCAGCGTCTCGCCGGGCGCGAACGCGCGCGCGGCGTACACCGCTTTGCCCAGGTGGCTCTCGCCGACCGCGAAAGGATTGGCGGCGGGGCGATAGGCGTCGAGGATGTAGAACGGCCCGCGCCGCACGCCCAGCGAGCGCGCCGGGTTGAGCGACAGCAGGCCGACCATCAGCCAGATGCTGGCGTGCGCGAGCAGCTCGACCGCGACATAGGCGTATTCGCCCGCTCCGTGCGCGCCCGTGCGCGTCGCGACCAGCAGCGTGGCGAGGTCAGCCATCGTCCACAGCCCCCAGGCGGGGGAGCGTTCTCGGGTGGGGTCGGCCCAGATGCTGGCTCCCGTCGGCCAGAAGCTGATGGGGACGGCCGCGACGACCAAAATGTGCGCCCAGAACGTCTCGTGGAACGCCAGCCACAGCGCGATCGCGGCCAGGCTGGCGCTGACACAGACGCCCTCGAGCGGGGAGGGTGCCCGCCAGCGCGAGCGGCGCCACAGGGTGAGCGTGATCGCGACGCAGGCGACCGCGGAGAGCGCGAACACCGCCGCCTGCGGCGCGCCCGGGTTGACGGCGGCATAGGTGGCGGCCTCGACCCCCGCGGCGGCGGCCCAGATCAGCCACGACGCGCGATTGGGCTCGACCAGATGGCGGCGCAGGCCGATCAGATAGGTGCCGTAGCCCGACAGACTGAGCAGCAGCGCGGCGGCGAGCAGCGTCGTCGTCATCCGTGTCCCTCCACCCCGGCGCGGATGGTAAACGCGACGCGACGCGGCGTCCACTGGCGGTCAGAGCAGCAGGGCCGGCGCTTCCCTGACGGTATCGAACCCCGACAGCGTCAGCCCGAGCAGGCGCACCCCGTCGGGCACGGGGAGGAGCGGCGCCAGCAGCGCCCGCCCGCCGTCGAGCAGCTGGTCGCGGCTCGTCACGGCGCCCGCGATCGAACGCGCCCGCGTGATCGTGCGGAAGTCGGCGTGCCGAAGCTTCAGCGTCACGGTACGCCCGCGCGCGGCCGCCCGCTCGATCCGCGTCCAGGCCGCGTCCGCCACGCGCGCCAGCGCCGCGTCCAGCTCGTGCGGGTCGGACAGGTTGCGATCGAAGGTCCGCTCCGCCCCGATCGACTTGTGCGGCCGGTCGGGCCGGACCGGGCGCTCGTCGATGCCGCGCGCCGCGCCGTGCAGGTACGGGGCGTGGCTGCCGAAATGCTGCTGCAGAAAGGTCAGCGGCCGGTCGCGCAGGTCGGCGCCGGTCTCGATGCCGAGCGCCGCCATCCGGCGCGCGGTGACCGGGCCCACGCCGTGAAAGCGCTTCACCGGCAGCCCGGCGACGAAGGCCGGCCCCTTGGCGGGGGTGATGACGCACAGCCCGTCCGGCTTGTTCTGGTCGGAGGCGAGCTTGGCGATAAACTTGTTGTAGCTGACGCCCGCCGACGCGGTCAGGCCGGTGGCGGCGCGGATACGCGCGCGGATCGCCTCCGCGATGGCGCGCGCCGAGCCGAGGCCGTGACGATCCTGCGTGACGTCCAGATAGGCCTCGTCCAGCGACAGCGGTTCGATCAGGTCGGTATAGTCGGCGAACACCGCGTGGATCTGCCGCGATACGGCGCGATACTGGTCGAAGCGCGGCGGCACGAACAAAAGCTCGGGGCAGCGCCGCAATGCGGTAACCGACGGCATGGCGGAGCGGACCCCGAACGCGCGCGCCTCGTAGCTGGCCGCCGCGACGACGCCGCGCGCCTGCGCGGAGCCGACGGCCACGGGGCGACCGCGCAGTGCGGGATCGTCGCGCTGCTCGACCGACGCGTAGAAAGCGTCCATGTCGATGTGGATGATCTTGCGCACGGTCATGGTCGAGGCACCGTCGTGAGTACACGAGCGCCGCGCGGCGGCAACCGCATCCCGCTATCCCGGCTGGTGGTCGGCATCCTCCTCCACATCTGCGTGCCCGCCTATCTGCTCGCCTGCCTCGTCGCGGCGGTCGCGGTCGATCCGCCGGTCGCACGCGGTGCGGACATCCTGCCCCGTAT
>CAXTWJ010000030.1:0-14635 GCA_964247925.1 uncultured Sphingomonas sp. | reverse complement strand
CCTTCGTGATCGGCGCCAACGACGTCACCAACCCCGCCGCCAAGACCGACAAGACCTCCCCCATCTACGGCATGCCCGTGCTCGACGTCGAGAAGGCCAAGACCGTGCTGTTCATCAAGCGCTCGATGGGCGGCGTCGGCTATGCGGGCGTCGACAACGAGCTGTTCTATCGCGACAACACGATGATGCTGCTCGCCGACGCCAAGAAGATGGTCGAAGAGATCAACAAGGCGCTCGCCTGATCCATGTGGGATAGCGCCGGCCCGGCCTTCCGGGCGACGATCATCGGCGAGCGTGACGGCGCGTGGACGCACGCGGTCGAGCTGGCCGGCGGGCGCGTCGTCGCGGACGGCGATGCGCTGCTCGTGCTCGATCTGGCCGGCGACCCGGACGGACTCGCGGCCGCCGAGCGCGCCGATATCGTGTGCTGCACCCTCGACCAGCTCGACGAGGTCGCCGGCGCGCTGCTCCTCACCGACGCGCAGCTGCTGTGCGAGCCGACGGTCGCCGACCGGATCGCCGCGCTCGCCGTCGCCGCCGGGCTGGCCGACGCCGACCTCGCGCCCGCCGTCCGCGAAGGGGAGGCGCGCCTCGCCCGGTTCAGCGCGGAGGTCGGCCGCATCGCCGGCGTGCTCGCCCGGCTGGCGGCAAGCGAGGGCGAGGTCGCCGACCGCCGCCCCGCCTATGACGCGGGCCCCGCCACCATGCCGCTCGACGTCGCGATCGACCCTGCCGAGGTCCGCGCGCTGATCCGCGCCCGGCGTCTGCGCGACGGCCTGTTCGGCCCCGGTCTGTTCGAGGAACCGGCCTGGGACATGATGCTGGACCTGTTCGCCGCCGAGCTGGAGGGCGCGCGCGTGTCCGTCTCCTCGCTCTGCATCGCCGCCGCCGTCGCGCCGACCACCGCGCTGCGCTGGATCGGCCGGCTGACCGCCGACGGCTGGTTAGAGCGCCGGCCCCATCCCCACGACAAACGCCGCGCCATCATCGCACTGGCTCCGCGCGGGGTGGCGGCGATGCGGCGGTATATGGCGGCGCTGGCGCGCGCGGCCATGGCGTAGCGAGGGCGCGCCGCCTGGCATCAGCCGTGGCCGAAATGCCTTTCGAGGACGCGGCCAGGCGATCTGGTGGGCGCTGACGGGCTCGAACCGCCGACATCTTCCGTGTAAAGGAAGCGCTCTACCAACTGAGCTAAGCGCCCTCGGCGTGACCGATGCCACAGCCCTCGCCCGGTGGCGAGGGGGAACATCATCGCCCCTTTCGAGCGTTGTGCCGGGCATGATCCATGCCGTGACCCCTGCCGACACGGCCGACGCCACCGCGGCCGTGCAGGACGCGGGCAGGGGCGAGGCCGCGCCCGATGTCGTCGATACCGTCGAGCGTCTGGCCGAGCTGCACCGCGTGCATGACCGCGCGACCCCGACGGTGCAGCGGGTCGTCAACGCCGCCACTGGTCTGATCGGCCGTCCCGTGTCGCTGATGCTGCTGCTCGCCATCATCGCCGCGTGGATCGTCGGCAACCTCCTCGCGCAGGGGGCGGGCTGGCGCGCGCTGGACGTGTTCCCCTTTCCCGACCTGGCGCTGGTCGCGACCGTCGCGGCGCTGCTGGTCGCGATCGCGATCCTCGCCTCGCAACGCCATCAGGAACAACTCGCCGACCGGCGCGCGCAGCTGACGCTGCAGCTCGCCGCCCTGTCGGAAAAGAAGATCGCGAAGGTGATCGAGATGCTGGAGGAACAGCGCCGCGAGAGTCCCTTTCTCGCTTCCCGGCGCGATCCGCAGGCGGAGGCGCTCGCCCGCCCCGCCGATGCCGACGAGGAACTGGGTCGGTTCGACGACTGAGCTACAGCGTTCGCACCAGCCTGACGGCGCGCGCCAGCCACGGCGCGTTCGGCACCACCTGCTGCCGCGCGCCCGGGCCGAGCGGGAGCAGGTGCAGCGACCCGCCGCCTCCTGGCTCCTTCGCCCGGTCGAGCAGCCGCCCGAACAGGAAGCGACCGCCCGCGCGCGGCACCAGCACGTCGCGGTTGAGCGCCTCGCCGAAGCGGTCGGGAGACAGCCGCTCGCACCAGATCGCGTCGCCGGCGCGATAGTCGCCCACCCCGCCGGCGACCGTTACCGCGATCAGCTCGGGCGTCGCCTGCGGCGGCAGCACGGTCGCGGCCGCGCGCGGCGCGTGCGCGCCGGCGGCGTCCAGCAACGCCACGACCGGCAGATCGACGCGGTCGGGCAGCTTGACGAGATCGGCGGCCGTCACGCCCAGCGCCGCGGCGATCCGGTTCAGCCAACCCACCGACACGGTGCGCGTGCCACATTCCAGCCGCCCGATCGTCTGCGCGGTGGTGGGCGGCACGCACAGCCGGCCGACCTCCTCCAGCGTCAGCCCCTTGGCGCGGCGAACTTCGCGGATGGCGGTGATCATGGCGCTCTCCCTGGCGATCTGGCCCGAACCGATCTGGTTTTCTTGCTGTCCTACAAACCCGCCGGTCTGGCAAGCCCGACCCGCAACGGATGGAGGCACGCATGAGAGAGCTGGTGGAGCGCACGCTGGCGGAACACGGGACGACGCCCCGGCGGCCCGGCACGCGGACCGTGGTGGTGAACCTGCGCGAGTCGCCGCTCGCTTGGCTGCACGCGCGCGGGTTGCTGAGCGCGCGGCAGCTGGCGGCGGGCGAGCGGCTGCGCGCCGATTACGAGCGCGCGGCGCTGGGCGCGCGGGTAACGATGGACTGGAACACCGCGCGCGTCGATGGCGGCGGTGGCGGCGGCCGCGACCCCACGACCGCGCAGCTCGCCGCAAAGCGTCGCTTCGACGGCGCGGTCGCCGCCGCCGGGCCGGGGCTGGCCGACGTGCTCTGGCGCGTGGTCTGCGCGGGCGAGGGGCTGCCCGCGGCGGAGAAGGCGCTGGGCTGGCCCGCGCGCGCCGGCCGTGTCGTGCTGACGCTCGCCCTGGACCGCGTCGCGGCCCATTATGGCCTCGGCTGACGGTTCCAACGCAACCTTTGCACGCCACCTTTGCCAACTTCCGCGTGCGCGACCACACGGTTGCGCTAAGGAAGCGTGAACAACGGGAGTTCCACGATGCTCGTCTACGGTTCAACCCTGTCACCTTTCGTCCGCAAGGTGATGGTCTTCGCCGCCGAGAAGGGGATCGCGCTGGACCTGAAGCCCGGCGGCATGGGCCGGGGCGGACCGGAGTTCGAGGAATGCTCGCCATTCCGCAAGATGCCCGGCTTCCGCGATCCCGAGGCGGACTTCGCCATTTCCGATTCGACCGCGATCGTCATCTATCTGGAGGCGAAGCAGCCCGAGCCCAACCTGATCCCGCTGGAGGCGAAAGCGCGGGCGCGCACGATCTGGTATGACGAGTTCGCCGACACCATCGTGCAGGCGATGGGCGGCAAGCTGTTCTTCAACCGCTTCGTCTCGCCCAAGGTGTTGAAGCAGCCAGGCGACGAGGAGGTCGCCGCCGCCGCCGAGCGCGACGAGCTGCCGCCGATCCTCGACTATCTGGAGCGGGTCGTGCCGGCGTCGGGCTTCCTGGTCGAGGACCGGCTGACGCTCGCCGACATCGCGGTAGCGTCTCCCTTCGTGAACCTCGATCATGTCGGCGTCGCGATCGACGGCACGCGCTGGCCGAAGGCGACCAGCTATCTCGACGCGATCATCGCCCGCGCCAGCTTCGCCCCGCTGGTAAAGGCGGAGCGGCAGATGGTGGCATCGTTCGCCTGATGCGCATCCCGCTCATCAAGTGCCACGGCTCGGGCAACGATTTTCCGTTGCTCGACGCACGCGGGCTTGGCTGGGCGGACGGGGCGTGGGCGGCGACGGCGCGCGAGCTCGCGGATCGCGCCGGGCCGGTCGGCGGCGACGGGCTGTTGCTGCTGACGGAAGGCGCGGGCGATGCCGCGTTCGGGATGCGCATGTTCAACAGCGACGGTTCCGAATCGGAGCAGTGCCTGAACGGCCTCCGCTGCGTCGCGCGCGCCGGTTTCGCGGCGACCGGGCTGAGCGAGGCGGTCGTGCGGCTGAAGCAGAGCCGCGCCACCGTCAGCCATGTCGCTGATCTGGCGCCGGACGTGTTCACCGTGCGCGAGGTCGCGGGCCCCGCGGGCCTTGATCTGGCCGCCTGGCCGATGGCGATCGGGCGCACGGAGAACATCGACCGGCCGATCGAGCGGCTGCCGTCGCTACGCGCGTACACCGCGGTCAAGATGCCCAACCCGCACCTGGTCGCGTTCGTGGACGCGGTGGACGAGGCGGAGCTGGTCGCGGTGGGCGATCATTGCGAGGCCGCGCCCGGCTGGCTGCCCAACCGCGCCAACGTGTCGTTCGTGGAGAGCCGCGGTGATGGCCTGTTCGTTCGCACCTTCGAGCGTGGGGTCGGGCTGACCGACAGCTGCGGCAGCGCGATGGCGGCGTCGATCTATGCCGCGTGCCTGACCGGACGCGTGCCGTACGATCGCGAGATCACGGTCTGGAACCGCGGCGGCCTGGTGCGCGGCTCGGCGGAGATGGGCGGTCAGGTGTCGCTGTCGGGCAACGCCACCTGGGAGTGGGAGGGGACGGTCGAGATCGACCCGGCGACGGGCGCGGTCGGCGACGTGCGGCTGGAGTGGCGGTTCGACGACGAGGCGGCGTCCTGGGCGGCGCTCACCTCGTCACGGTAGACCGTTACAGCTTGCGCCCGATCACCTCCTTCATGATCTCGTTCGTCCCGCCGTAGATCCGCGACACCCGCGCCGCGCGCCACATCCGCGCGATCGGGTATTCGTTCATGTACCCCGCGCCGCCGTGCAGCTGGAGGCACTTGTCCATCACCTCCCATTGCAGCTCGGTGTGCCACAGCTTCGCCGCCGCGCCCTCCTCGTTGGTCAGCTCGCCCTTCAGGTGACGCGCGATCGCCCAGTCCAGATGCGCCCAGCCGACCTGCAGCTTGGACTTCAGGTCCGCGAGCACGAAGCGCGTGTTCTGGAAGTCGAACACCATGCCCGCGAACGCCTTGCGATCCTTGGTGAACGCCACCGTGTCATCGAACGCCCGCTGCGCGCTGGCCTGGACGCCCACCGCGATCGACAGCCGCTCCTGGGGCAGCTGGCTCATCAGATAGACGAAACCCTTGCCCTCCTCGCCCAGGCAGTGGGTGATCGGCACGCGGACATCGTCGAAGAACAGCTCGGAGGTGTCGGCCGCGTCCTGCCCGATCTTGTCCAGCTTGCGCCCGCGCCGGAAACCGTCGCGATCCGCCTCGACCAGGATGATCGACATCCCCTTGTAGGCCGGCTGCGCGTCCGGATCGGTCTTCGCGACCACCAGCACCAGATCGGCGTTCTGGCCGTTGGTGATGTAGGTCTTGGAGCCGGACACGACATAATGGTTGCCGTCCTTGCGCGCCGTGGTGCGGATCGCCTGCAGGTCGCTGCCCGTCCCCGGCTCCGTCATCGCGATCGCGGTGATCGTCTCGCCCGACACCAGGCGCGGCAGCCACTCGGCCTTCTGCTCCTCCGACCCGTAATGCGCGATGTAGTCGCAGACGATGTCCGACTGAAGCGAAAAGCCCGCCGGCACGCCGGCGTAGGACATCTCCTCGTCCACGATCGCGTTGTAGCCGAAGTCGAGGCCCAGCCCGCCATAGGCCTCCGGCACCGTCGGGCACAGCATCCCGATCTCGCCCGCCTGGCGCCAGAACGCCTTGGGTACCAGCCGGTCCTCTTCCCACCGCGAGACGTGTGGCACGCCCTCGCGCTGCAGGAACTGGCGCACCGTCGCGCGGAACGCCTCGTGATCGGGCGTATAGGCGAACCGGCCGGCGATGACGTCGAGCGACATGGAACCTCTCCTTTCGCGCCAGCGTGGCGGGCCAGAGGCTTGCCCGTCAAGCCGGCCCGAACAGAAGTTACGGCCGTCGCGGCGAGTTACACCTGTCCTACCGTCCCGGACTTGTGCCATGAGCGCCGCGCCATGTTGAGGACGACTACCCTGTTGATCGTGTTTGGAATGCACCCGCTGCGCGGGAAGGCGTTTCAGGCGGTGGCGTGGCGTGAACTGTGTGAACTTTGGAATGGGCGGTACGGCCCGGGGGAGAAAGCATGAAGCTCGCCAGCCTCAAGCAGGGCCGCGACGGGCGTCTCGTCGTCGTGTCGGACGACCTCGCCTGGTATGCCGATGCCGGCCATGTCGCGCCGACGCTGCAGGCGGCGCTGGACGATTGGGACCGCGTGCTGCCCGACCTCACCGTGCTCGCGACCGACGTCCGCAACCAGGCGGTGCCGCTGGAGCGTTTCCACGAGCACGACGTCGCCTCGCCGTTGCCCCGCGCCTATCAGTGGGCGGACGGCTCGGCGTACGTGAACCATGTGGCCCTTGTCAGGCAGGCGCGCGCGGCTGAGATGCCCGAGAGTTTCTGGCACGATCCGCTGATGTACCAGGGCGGCTCCGACGGATTCCTCGGGCCCCGCGATCCGATCCCGCTGGCCGACGAGAGCTGGGGTTGCGACCTCGAGGCGGAGGTCGTGGTGGTGACCGGCGACCTGCCGCAGGGCGCGAGCCGCGACGAGGCGCTGGCCGCCATCCGGCTGGTCGGGCTGACCAACGACGTTTCCCTGCGCAACCTGATCCCGGGAGAGCTCGCCAAGGGCTTCGGCTTTTTTCAGTCCAAGCCGGCGTCTGCCTTCTCGCCCGTGTTCGTGACCCCCGACGGCTTGCGCGACTGGTGGCAGGGCGGCAAGCTCCACCGCACTCTCATGGTGGATCTCAACGGCCAGCCGTTCGGCCGCGCCCGTGCGGGTGAGGACATGACGTTCGACTTCGGGACGCTGGTCGCGCACGCGGCGAAGACCCGGGCACTCGGCGCGGGTACCATCGTCGGCTCGGGCACCGTGTCCAACCGCGACGCGGACGGCGGGCCCGGCAAGCCGATCCGAGACGGCGGCGTGGGCTATTCCTGCCTGGCCGAGGTCCGCACGGTGGAGACGATCCAGGGCGGCAGGCCCGTCACGCCGTTCCTGATGCACGGCGATACCGTCCGCATCTGGGCGGAGGACGACCGCCACCATTCCATCTTCGGGGCGATCGAGCAGGTGGTGGAGGGTCGCTAGGCGAACACCCACCAGCGGTTGATCGCGAAGCTGGCGAGCGGGGCGGCGAGGTAGACCAGCGCGGCGGACAGGGTCGCCCCGATCCCGGCGATCGCGGACTGGACAAGCTGCGCGACCGCGTCGCTGGCGAGGAACTCAGCGCCCGAGCGCGACGGTGCCGGCATAGTCGATCGCCTGCAGGCCGAAGCGGCCGAGGAGCATGGCCGCCGCGACCAGCCCGACCGCGAGCATCCAGGGCACCATGACGAGCCCGGCGAATGCCAGCACGGGCACACCCACGGCAAGGCGGATCGCCGGCGCGGCGGGTTGCGGGACGGCCTTCGTGATGGGAGCCATGTACATGCGACGTTCCTTTCCAGCCGCCATCGTGCCGCGGAAAGGGTTAACGGATTGCTACCACGCGAACGACGGTCCGACCTGGGCTTGTAATTTTGTTGCCGATGACGAAAGGCCGTGGCCGCGCATTGTAGAGGGCGTCGCCGAAGGAGAGACCATGGCCAGCGACCTGTCGCGCGCCAATCTGCCACCCCTGTCGCTGCACGTGCCCGAGCCCCGGTTCCGGCCTGGCGATCCCGTGGATTTCGCCAGCGGCGATGTGCCGCCGGCCGGCGCGGCGCGGCGCCCCGACACGGCGGCGCCGGCGCGGGATTTCACGGACCTGGCCTACACGCTCGTCCGCGTGCTGGACGACGAGGCGTGCGCGGTCGGGCCGTGGAACCCGCGGCTCTCCCCCGACCAGCTCCGTCGCCTGCTCCGGTCGATGGCGCTGGTGCGCGCCTTCGACGAGCGGATGTTCCGCGCGCAGCGACAGGGCAAGACCAGCTTCTACATGAAAGCCACGGGCGAGGAGGCGGTGGCGGTCGCGGCGACCCAGGCGCTCGACCGTGACGACATGTGCTTCCCGTCCTACCGTCAGCAGGGGATCCTGATCGCGCGCGGCTATAGCCTCGTCGAGATGATGAACCAGATCTACTCGAACAAGGGCGACAAGCTGCAGGGCAAGCAGCTGCCGATCATGTATTCGGCGAAGGACCACGGCTTCTTCTCGATCTCGGGCAACCTGACCACGCAATATCCCCAGGCGGTGGGCTGGGCGATGGCGTCGGCGGCGAAAGGCGACACGCGCATCGCGGCGGTGTGGTGCGGCGAGGGCTCGACGGCGGAGGGCGACTTCCACTCCGCCTGCACCTTCGCGTCCGTCTATCGCGCGCCCGTGATCATGAACGTCGTCAACAACCAGTGGGCGATTTCCTCCTTCTCGGGCTTCGCCGGCGCGGAAGCGACCACCTTCGCGGCGCGCGCGGTCGGCTACGGCATCGCGGGGTTGCGGGTCGACGGCAATGACGCGCTCGCCGTCTATGCGGCGACCCAATGGGCGGCGGAGCGCGCGCGGACCAATCAGGGGCCGACGCTGATCGAGCATTTCACCTATCGCGCCGAGGGCCATTCGACGTCGGACGACCCGACGCAGTACCGTTCGGCGGGCGAGCCGAACGCCTGGCCGCTCGGGGATCCGATCGCGCGGCTGAAGGCGCATCTGATCGGACTGGGCGAGTGGGACGAGGAGCGCCACGCCGCGCAGGACCGGGAACTGGCCGAGCAGGTCCGTGCCGACCAGAAGGAGGCGGAGAAGAACGGCATTCTGGGCCACGGCCTGCACCAGCCGCTCGATACGCTGTTCGACGGCGTGTTCGAGGAGATGCCATGGCACCTGCGCGAGCAGCAGGCGCAGATGCTGGCGGAAGAGGAAGCGAGCGGGCGACCATGGGCGCGGAAGTAAGCGAGGGCGAGAACGGGTCCGCGACGTCGGACGGCGAGCCTGCCGGCGATGCCGACGCGCCCGCCGCCGTCCGCATGAACATGATCCAGGCGATCAACTCCGCCATGGACGTCGCCATGGCGCGCGACCCGGACGTGCTCGTGATGGGGGAGGACGTGGGCTATTTTGGCGGCGTGTTCCGTGCCACCGCGGGCCTGCAGGCGAAATACGGCAAGACGCGCGTCTTCGACACGCCCATCACCGAGATCGGCATCATCGGCGTCGCGATCGGCATGGGCGCCTATGGCCTGCGCCCGGTGCCCGAGATCCAGTTCGCCGATTACATCTACCCGGCGCTCGACCAGATCGTGTCGGAAGCATCGCGCCTGCGCTACCGCTCGGCGGGCGAGTTCACCGCACCAATCACCGTCCGCTCGCCCTTTGGAGGCGGCATCTTCGGCGGGCAGACGCACAGCCAGAGTCCCGAGGGCATTTTCACGCACGTCAGTGGCATCAAGACGGTGATCCCCGCGACGCCCTACGACGCCAAGGGGCTGCTGATCGCGGCGATCGAGGACAACGACCCGGTCCTCTTCTTCGAACCCAAGCGCATCTACAACGGCCCGTTCGACGGGCACTGGGATCGGCCGGCGAAGAACTGGTCGCAGCACCCCGCGGGCGAGGTGCCGACCGGCTATTATCGTATCGAGCTGGGCCGCGCCAATGTGGTGCGCGCGGGCGAGGCGGTGACGATCCTGTGCTATGGCACGATGGTTCATGTCTGCGCCGCGGTGGTGGCCGAAAGCGGGGTGGACGCGGAGATCATCGACCTCCGCACGCTCGTGCCGATCGACATCGCAGCGATCGAGGCGTCGGTCCGCAAGACGGGTCGCTGCATGGTGGTGCACGAGGCGACGCGGACCAGCGGCTTCGGCGCGGAGTTGTCGGCCTTGGTGACGGAGCGGTGCTTCTATCATCTTGAGGCACCGGTCGAGCGCGTCACTGGCTTCGACACGCCCTATCCGCACAGCCTCGAATGGGCCTATTTCCCCGGCCCCGTCCGTATTGGCGAGGCGCTCAAGAAGATCATGAAGGACTAAGGCCGTGACGCGTTTCACCTTCAAGCTGCCGGACATCGGCGAGGGCATCGCGGAGGCCGAGATCGTCGCATGGCACGTCGCGGTCGGCGACCGGGTCGAGGAGGACCAGAACCTCGCCGACATGATGACCGACAAGGCGACGGTCGAGATGGAGTCCCCCGTCGCGGGCACGGTGGTCGAGCTGGCGGGCGAAGTCGGCGATCAGGTGGCGATCGGCGCCGCGCTGGTGGTGATCGAGACCGACGCCGCCGACGCACCGGCGGAGCTCGAGCCAGCGCCTGAAACGTCCGCGCAGGCGGAAACGGCACAGCAGTATGAGGCCGAGAACCCCGGCGTGGAGGAAGTCGCGCCACCGGTGATGACGACGCCGGCGCGCGAGGGCGACGCCCGGCTGCTCGGTCGCGATGGCTATGAACCGAGCCCCCCGCCAGCGCTTGCCCCCAGCCCGGCGACCCGCGACGAACAGCCCGTGCTTGCCTCCCCGGCTGTCCGGCAGCGGGCGAGGGAGCTGGGCGTCGATCTGCGCCACGTAAAGACGGACGGCGATCGCGTGCGACACGCCGATCTCGACACCTTCCTGCGCTATGGCTCTGGTCAGGGCTATCACGCCCCGAACGCGAGCCGTGCGCGTGCGGACGAGCAGGTGCGCGTGATCGGGATGCGGCGGCGCATCGCAGAGAATATGGCGGCCGCCAAGCGGCACATCCCGCACTTCACCTATGTCGATGAGTGCGACGTGACCGAGCTCGAGCGGTTGCGTGGCGACCTGAACGCCCATCGCGGCGACCGGCCGAAGCTGACGCTGTTGCCGCTGCTGATCGTCGCGATCTGCCGCTCGTTGCACGACTTTCCGATGCTGAACGCGCGCTACGATGACGAGGCCGGCGTTGTGACGCGGAGCGGTCGGGTCCATCTCGGCATGGCGACGCAGACCGATGCGGGGCTGACCGTGCCGGTGATCCGCGATGCGCAGGACAGGAACGTGTGGCAGCTGGCGACGGAAATCAGCCGGCTCGCCGACGCGGTGCGGGCCAACAAGCTGACCAGCGAAGAGCTGAACGGCGGCACGATCACCGTCACGTCGCTTGGCCCGCTGGGCGGCATCGCGACCACGCCCGTCATCAACCGGCCGCAGGTGGCGATTATCGGGCCCAACAAGATCGTCGAACGGCCCGTCTATGTCGGCGACGAGATCCGGCGGGCGAAGCTGATGAACGTGTCTATCTCGTGCGACCACCGCGTCGTCGATGGCTGGGACGCGGCATCGTACGTCCAGGCCCTCAAGAAGCTGCTGGAGACGCCGGTGCTGCTGTTCGCGCCGGAATGACCGACGACAGCCTGCGCGTCGAGCCGCTCGGCCCGGTGCTGGGCGCGGAGGTGGTGGCGGTGCGCGTCGCGGGCGGGGTGGACGCGGAAACAGCGGCGGCGCTCCGGGCCTTGCTGCTGCGGCACAAGGTGCTGTTCCTGCGCGACCTCGACCTCAGCCACGAGGATCACCTGGCGCTTGGTCGCGTCTTCGGGCCGCTCGAGGGGCACCCGGTCATCGCGCACGTACCCGGCCATCCGGAGATCCTCGACATCCGCGGATCGGACGGCCGCGTCGAGGACGAGGCCGGCGACCGCCACTTCCGCGCGCTGGACAAGTGGCACAGCGACGTGACGTTCCGCGCCGCTCCTTCGCTGGGGGCGGTGCTGCGCGCGCGCGAGCTGCCCGCCAGCGGTGGCGATACGCTGTGGGCCGATGCGGGCGCCGCCTATGAAGGGCTGACGGACGCGGTGAAACAGCGGATCGAGGGGCGGACGGCGACGCACGACCTGCTGCACGACTTCGGCGACCGGATCGCGCCCCAGCGCCGCGCGACGATGGCCGCCGAGTTCCCGCCCCAGCACCACCCGATCGTGCGCACGCATCCGGAGACGGGCGAGCGGGTGCTGTTCGTCAACGCCAGCTTTACCAGCCGGATCGACGACATGGACGAGGCGGAGGGCGCCGCGCTGCTTGCCCACCTGCTCGACCGGTTCAAGGTGCCCGAATATCAGGTCCGCTTCCGCTGGACGCCGAACGCGGTGGCGATCTGGGACAACCGCGCGACGCAGCACTATCCCGTCGCCGATTACTGGCCCGCGCGGCGCCGCATGGAGCGGGTGACGATCGCGGGCGACCGACCGTTCTGAGCCGATGCGGCAGGACGCTGTGGCGGCGCGCTGCTTCACCGACGATGTCGGCCGTCCTACGTCCGGCTCCTCTGGAGCGAGCCGGCGATGCGGCGGGCTATCCCGCGTGGGGTAAGGCGGATGGAAGCGGCCGCCACCGCATTCGCCACGCCCGACACGCGCACCGCCCGGTTCGCGGCCAGCGCGGCGAGGCCGTCGCGCACGACCGAGTCGGGGTCGGCAGCGAAGCGCTGGAACAGCCGGCTCTCGCCCATGCCGGCGACGTCGGCGAACTCGGTGCGCGTCGGCCCGGGGCAGAGCGCCGCGACGCGGACGCCGTGCCCTTTCACCTCCTCGTGGATGGCCTCGGAGAAGCTGAGCACGAAGGCCTTGGTGGCGTAATAGACCGCCAGCCAGGGGCCGGGCTGGAAGGCGGCGGTGGAAGCGATGTTGAGCACGCCGCCCCCTCGCCGCGCGACCATGTCCGGCAGCACCGCGTGGGTGAGCGCGACCAGCGCGCGGCAGTTCACGTCGATCATGCCGAGCTGGCCCGCGGCGTCGCCGTCCGCGAACGCGCCCTGCACGCCGTAGCCGGCGTTGTTGATCAGCTGATCGACCGTGAGCCCGGCGGCGGCGATGTCGGCCATCAGGCGATCGGGCGCGTCGGGCTGCGCCAGGTCGGCGGGAAAAAGGAGGATCCGGACGCCGGACTGCGCGCGCAGCTCGACCGCGAGCGACTCGAGCCGGTCGGCGCGACGCGCGGTGAGGATTAGATCCTCGCCCTGAGCGGCGAGCGCGCGGGCGAAGCCGTCGCCGAGCCCGGCGGACGCGCCGGTGATGAGCGTGGTCATACCATTTTTCCCTACACGATCTCGAACAGACCGGCCGCGCCCATGCCACCGGCGGTGCACATCGACACCACGACCCAGCGCACGCCGCGCTTGCGGCCCTCGATCAGCGCGTGGCCGAGCAGGCGGCTGCCGGTCATGCCGAAGGGATGGCCGACCGCGATCGCGCCGCCATTGACGTTGTATCTGTCCGGGTCGATGCCGAGATGGTCGCGGCAGTAGAGGCATTGCGACGCGAACGCCTCGTTCAGCTCCCACAGGCCGATGTCGGCGACAGTCAGCCCGGCGCGGTCGAGCAGCTTCGGGATGGCGAAGACAGGGCCGATGCCCATCTCCTCCGGCCCGCAGCCGGCGGCCTGGAAGCCGCGATACAGCCCCAGGATGTCGCGACCCTCGGCCTCCGCCATCGCGCGGTCCATCACGATCTGCGCGGCGGCGCCATCGGAGAGCTGGCTGGCGTTGCCCGCGGTGATGTTGGTGCCGGGTCCGGTGAACTGGCCGCCGGGCCACACCGTCTTGAGGCCTGCGAGCGCCTCGGCGGTGGTGCCGGGGCGGATGCCCTCATCCTGGGTGACGGTCACCGTCTCGGTGCCGGTGCGGTTGCCCTCCCTGTCGAACAGCGCCTTGTCCACCGTGATGGGGACGATCTCCTCGACGAAGGCACCGTTGGCGAGGCCGGCGGCGGCGCGCTGCTGCGATTGCGCGCCATATTGATCCTGCGCCTCGCGGCTGATTCCGTAGCGGTCGGCGACGATCTCGGCCGTCTCGATCATGGGGATATAGGCGGCGGGCTCGCGGTCGGTGACGCTGGTGTTGACGTAGCGGGGCGCGTCCCTGGTGACGGTGAGGCTGATCGACTCCATCCCGCCGGCGAGCGCCACGTCGATGTCGCCGGCGATGATCGAGCGGGCGGCGAGCGCGGCCGCGGTCAGGCCGGAGCCGCATTTGCGGTCGAGCGTGAAGGCGGGGACGGTGCGCGGCAGCCCGGCGGCGAACAGCGCCATGCGGCCGGCATTGCCGCCCTGCGTCCCCCATTGATTGCCGACGCCCCAGAACACGTCGTCGATCCGGGCTGGGTCGATCCCGGCCCGCTCGACGGCGGCGTTCATCACGTGGGCGGCGAGCACGGGGGCTTCGGTCGCGTTGAACGCGCCGCGATAGGCCTTGCCAATGCCGGTGCGGGCGGTGGAGACGATCGCGGCTTCGCGCATGGGAGTCCTTTCAGCTGCTGTCGCTTGGTCTAGCGGTGCCGCCGCAGTTTCACTACCCGTCACCCCGGCCAAAGAGCTGGGGTCCCGCTGTCTTCACCGGCCAGAAAGAGCGAGACCCTGGGTCAAGCCAGGGGTGACGAGGAGAAAGCGCGTGACTGTGACGACCGATCTGGACGGCCACGTCGCTGTCGTTACATTCGCGCGACCGCCGCACAACTCCGCGGACCTCGCGCTGATCGAGTCGATCGGGGCGACGTTCGACGCGGCCGACGCCGATACGGCGGTGCGCGCGATCGTGCTCAGGTCGGAGGGGCGGGTGTTCTGCGCGGGCGCGGACCTGGCGACCGGCAACCCGGTCGCGGAGGCGCCGGGAACGTCCCCCCAAACCTTCTACGTAGCCCCCGCCCCGCTGGTACGGGTGCGCAACGCCCTGGTGTGCGCCGGGCAGGGCGCGGCCGTCGGCGCC
>CAXTWJ010000029.1:0-14718 GCA_964247925.1 uncultured Sphingomonas sp. | reverse complement strand
AGGTGAAGGCCTCGAAACGATGCTGTCGCTGCGGACGGTCAAGCCCCCCATGCCGATCGTGGCGGCGCTCTCGTCCGCACACCTAGCCGCTCTCCTGCTCCCAGCGGGACTGCGACGCCTCTACGTTGCCGTCGATGACGACCGTGCCGGCCGGCACGCGGTGGAGCGGCTGCGCGACCGCGAGGAACTGGATGGGATCGAGCTGCGCGAACTCCGGCCGGACCTGGGCGACTTCAACGAGGACCTGCGGCGCCGGGGACCGGAAGCACTGGTCGAGGTGCTTGGACCGCAGCTCGCCCTGGAGGACGCGGCCCAGTTCCTGGTCGAACCACGCCGGGAGGCGCTGGCGGGCTGACCAGCAGGCCCGGTCGCGGGTAAGCAGCCGGGGTCGCCGCGAACCGTCATGTTCCGGTGATAGGCCGCCGCCCACGGCCTTCTGAGAGGGCGATGTCGGCCGGACGCGGGCCGGGCCGGCAACGGCTGCGGTCGACTTTCTTCCCCTGTCGGCTGCGCCGCCATTCCTCGCGAGGCAAGAAAGCCGCCCTTCGCCGTCCTTCGCTGCGCTGCGGCCGCTCGCGTCTGTGACGCGGCGATGCAGGCCCGTCCCCCGCCCAGCTTCGGATCGCCACGAAGGCCGCGATGGGCGCGGGCTTCAGCCGAAAGGACGATCCCGATGGCGACCGACCGCGACACCCACGACCACGAGCCCCCGCACGAGAGCAGCCCCACCGCCCACATCGTCGACGAACTGGAACTCCACGGCTTCAACCCCGCCCGGGGCGAACACGACCCCAGGCCAATGCCCGAACCGCTGACCGTACAAGGTGCGCTCTCAGACATCTTCGACGCCCTGGTCTCGACCTTCACCGACACGCCGCTCGAACGCGACCTCGATCAGCTCCTCTGGGCGCAGGTCAACATCTTACACCGCCAAGCCGAGAAGGCGCAGCGCGACCTTGACGACAACGAGGATGACCAGAAGCGCAGCCAGCGCGAGCAGGACGGCTCGGAGGTGAAATCGGTGGAGTTGGAGCGCCTGCTCATCGAGGGGCAGGACCGCATTGACCGTCGCGACATCTTGGAGGCCATACGCGATCAGGCCGCAGAGCTATGCGAGGCGCACACGGGCTCGGCTTGGAAGCCGCACTCGGGCTCGCTTGCCAACCGTAAAATGTTGACGGCGACGATGATCGACAGCCGCGACTTCATCTCAGCCAAGCGGCGGGCCGAGACCGAGGTGCTGGTGCCCAAGGGTGCCAAAATCGCATTCACCGGCGGGGCGGACTGCAACGACCACCGACGGATTTGGGACGCGCTCGACAAGGTCAGCACCAAGCACGCCGACATGGTGCTGCTGCACGGGGGCTCCCCGAAGGGCGCCGAGTTGATCGCGGCGAAATGGGCCGACGCTCGCAAGGTCCCGCAGATCGCGTTCAAGCCCGACTGGACCCGTCACGCCAAGGCGGCGCCGTTCAAGCGCAACGACCAGCTGCTTGAGGTTCTGCCGATCGGAGTGATCGTATTCCCCGGTTCGGGCATCTCCGACAACCTGGCCGACAAGGCCCGCAAGCTCGGCATCCCGCTGTTCGACTTCAGGAAGGGAGGCGGCGCGTGAGCGCCGTCAGTTCCACGCCGTTCAGCCGGCAAACAGCTCTCGGTCCTTGGAATGCAGGTCGTGCGGATCGAAGAACTTGTGCGCCCACGTGTCGTCCGTACCAAGAAACCATCCGGCCGAGACCGCCGCCTGCTGCTTTACGGCTTTGGGTTCTGCGCCGCCCTTTGCCTTCGGCCCCTTGGCGGTCCGGTCGAGGAAGTTGAAGTGGTCGATGAGGCCGAGCGCCTCGATCGCGAATACGGTCGCCACGTCCCCGTCCCGGATGGCGAGCAGGTTGTCGCCGTTCGCCTTCTCGCCGCCCAATGCCAGGTTCGACGACCCGCAATAGACGACCGGGTCGGGGCCGTTGAACCCGCACACCACGAACTTGTGGTGCACCTGATGGCCGACGCCGCCGATGTTGCGGACCTGGTTGAACGGCGGCGGCAGCTGCGTGTTGATCGGCTTGCCCGTGACCAGCACGCCGGTAGCCGAGCCGATGGGATAGAGCGCGATGCCGTTCGGGTTGTCGGAGATCCCGAAGCTGAACACCGACTGGTCGGCGTGCACCGCGTCCAGCGCCTCATAGACCGGGTTGTCCGGAGCGCCGTCCAGCTCCATGACTGCGAACAGGACGCTGCCCAGGCCATGTGGCGCTTGGAGCTCCTCGCCGATGCGATCGACGAGACCGCCCAACACCTGCCGCGCATGCGCCTCATCGTGCGGCGAGAAATTAATGGTCGTCGAGGGCAGTTCCTCGCCAGCGAACTCGAACGGTTGGGTCGCCAGAGCGGACTGCGCGAACGGTCCGGCATGCACGTCGTCGCGCCAGGCCTCGGCGAAGACCTCGGCGTAGGTCCGCGCGACATCGTCGTCGCTAAAGACGAGGACGTGGTTGGAGTTCACGTACATGCCGGTGACGGAGAAGTTGGTCGACCCGGTCAGCACCTTGCATGGCACATCGTCGCGCGAGACGACGAACACCTTGTCGTGGGCGTAGCGGCCGAAATGGCCGCGCTTGATCCGCTCGTCCCCCGCCTTAGCGGCGAACAGGTCGGCGAACTCGTCCTCGGGCTTTGGCTTCCTTGCGTCGTGGTGCAGGGAAGCGTTGTCGAGAATGATGCGCGCCCGTTTCGTCGCGCCGAGGTCGAGCAGCAGGCCGACCAGATCGGGCTCGTTCAGGTCGTAGGCGAAGATATCGACCGAGAGGTGATCGTCGTTCAGAACCTCGCGCAGGGTCTCGAAGATGAGCTTCCGGGCCGTGAACCCCGACCAGGCATATTGCTGCTCGTACGTGAACTGCTCGCCTTGCGCGTTGGCACCGCAGATGGCCGAGGTATCGAACTGCATGTCGGCGTCCTTCGGTCGGATCAGGGCGTCCAGGCCGAAATGGCGAACGAACGCCTGGCTCTGCGTGAACCCACGGGTGAAGCCGAGCGCCAGCTTGCCCTTGCTGTAGGGCGCGACCTCGATGCGGACGGTCGCGGTGAGGGTCGGATTGAGAGGCCTCATCGACCCCTTGGCGTCGAAGTAGCGGGGCGTCACCGCATACTCGTATTCGCCGAACGCCGGGTCGAGGCCCTGATGAACCGAACCGGGCACATGCACCCAGCGGAACTTGTGGATGGGCGCGTTGATGGTCGAGAACGCCGGCTGCTTGGGATCCTGCGCATGATCGCCGGGCTGCTCGAAGCGTAGATTGTTCTGGAGGTAGTATGGATCTCGCCCTGGCGGGGTGATCCGCACCGTGAAGCCGGCCAGGCCGACGTGTGAGGCCTCTGTCGTCAGATCAAACGCCAGCAGCGTCCGGGCATCGCCACGGTAGGCTACGACGCGCGTCGCACCTTGATCACCGACCACTTTCATCGCTCCCCTCCGTTTGCTGCGACTCAACTTACTCCTGACCCGATCCGCACGACCCTAAGATGCGCGTAGCATAGCTCCGTTGCGGCCGCATGACGTCATCCGATCCACTGGTCCTGTCCGTGACCGCCAAGCTCACAGACGCTGATCCTTGGTCCAGCCCCGGGCCTCGTACGATCAACCCGCAAGGGGTCGGCTAAGCAGAGCTTGCCGCCGCTCCGGCTCCGTCTCCGGGTGATCGCGGCCCCGCGCCGGACACATCGGGCGCCTGTCGAGCGGGGGCGGTCCCCGCTCCCCGACAGGAGCCGGAACGATGTCGCTTTCGATCGCCCAGCGCAGCGCGTGGAGCCTCGCCAAGACACTGATGGTCTGCGTGACCCTGTTCAAGGGCCACGGCGGTTACGGCGTGATGCCCTCGTCCGAGTTCGACGGCGACACCACGCTGATCGTCCACGAGTACGATCCGTGGGAGCGGTGAACCCATCACCTCTTTCCGGATACGTGCGGAGCCGCTTCGGCGGTTCCGCATATCAGCGATTTTACGGGAACTCGTCCTCGGCTATACTGGCCAGCGAGCACCATGGTGGAGGTGGCGGCGCTCCTGACCTTGCACGTCCAGGAGAACCGTCATGATCCTCGGCCTGATCCTCTGCGGCGGCGCGTTCGCGCTGACCGCCTGGCTCGCATTCAACTTCTCCGTCTACGCTCTCCCGTTCTTCCTTGGGCTCTCGGCCGCGCGCTTCGCCTATACGACAGGCGCAGGCATTTTTGGCGCGGGTCTCTTTGGCCTGATCGCTGGCGGCTTCAGCTTCGGTCTCGGCCAGTTCGCGCTCGCATCGGCACGGTCCACCGTCATGCGGACGGCCGTCTCCGGCCTGTTCACCCTGCCGGCCGGCGTCGCGGGCTACTGGTCAACCTATGGCGCCGTTCAGCTCTGCACCACGTCAGAGGGGTGGCGGCAGACCTTCGCGCTCGCGGGCGCCGTGGCCATCGCCGCGATTAGCCATGGTCGCCTCGCCGCCTTCGCCCCGCTCCGGACAGAGAGCGACGCGCGGACAGCTTGACGCCTTCGGCCTGCTCCAGCGCACCAAGCGGTGCATGTGCCGCCGTACGCCGAAAAGGGTCGAGTTCGGGAACGATGCGGGCGTGGCTCGTTCGACCCGGAAGATCAGCACCCGTCTAGCGCAGGTCGGAGCGGGACCGTTATCCCTGCCATGAGGCGGGGGCGAGACGGGCGTTGCCGATGCCGCGGTCTTGGTGATAGCGGGCTTGCCTGTCGGCCTAGGTTGGTCGTCGGTGAGGGTAGGACCTGACATCGAACTGACGGTTCGCCTCGGCCTGGTCTCCCGGGCGCTGGGTCCGGGACGCGACCCACGTGCCTCCTGATGGCCTGATCTGGCCGAAGGACGGCTGACGCCTCGACCGCCTTGCCGCAACGACGGCCGGTCAACTTTCTTCCCCTGCGCGCGGACGCGCATTCCTCGCGAGGCAAGAAAGCCGCCCGGCCGCCTTCCTCCGCTGCGCTGCGGTCCGCGGGCGGATGCGTCGTCGATCGCCTCCGGCCCTTCGATCGCCATCGAGGCCGCGATGGGCGCGGGCTCGAGAACACAGCAGGAGACCTACCATGGCGAACATCGGCAGCTTCAAGAAGTCCGGCAACGACTACACCGGCTCGATCACCACCCTCAGCGTCCAGGCCAAGAACGTCCGCATCGTCCCCGAGGAGAACCGCTCCAACGACAACGCCCCCAGCCACCGCGTCTTCGTCGGCCGGGCCGAGATTGGCGCCGCCTGGACGAAGCGCTCCAACGAGGGTCGCGACTACCTGGGGGTCAAGCTCGACGACCCGAGCTTCACCGCCCCGATCTACGCCAACCTCTTCGACGACGAAGGCGAGGACACCTTCAGCCTTATCTGGTCGCGCCCGAGCAAGCGCAACGGCGATTGAGGCCGCCCGCCCAGCCCCGCTCCACCGGAGCGGGGCGAAGGCGGCGAGGCGACCAAGATCAACCGACCGCGACGACCCCGCAAAGTACGCCATCGGCCGAGCCGTCATCATTCGCCAACGGCAAGTAGAGGCGAGCAACGCGACGCCGGCCACCGGCGAGCCGCAGCTCGTCTTCGATCACCACGGGGCGGGCCGTCTCGATCGCTGACAGGGCTTCCTGCGCCGCGTCTCCGTGTCCAGGCGCCAGGCGTCGGACGGAAGCACCGGTGAGCGACTCGCCGTACAGCGCGTCCACCTCGCTGCCGCTTGCGCTGATGGTCAGCTCGTCCGAGCTCTCGACCGACCGGGTCACCAGGACCGTCGCTGGGGCGAGGTCGGCGAGTGCGGACCCGACCACGGCGCTGACAGGGGGCAGCGCTTCGCCGCGGTGCTGAGCGCGCCAGAGCTGCATCAGCCGCCCGAGCCGGGGGTGACGCTGTTCGATGAGGCTCATTCGCCGTCTCCCGTTCCGGCCGTCAGCATAACCAGATTTTCCGATAACCTGAAACTGCACTTACTCGGTCTGTCGGCCTCAACAATCCCGACACGGGCGAATGCCCAAGACCCTGCGCTCCCCACGACACGTCCGCCTCATCGACTTGCTTGTCGAGCAACGCAAACGTGCAGGGCTCAGCCAAGCCGACCTCGCCGAACGCCTCGACCGCTACCAGTCCGTCGTCTCCTCGATGGAAAGCGGCGGACGCCGGGTCGACGTCGTCGAGTTGCTCGACATCGCCGAGGTGATCGGGCTCGACGTCCACGCCCTGATTAACGACCTGCTCACCATATCCAAGACTTCGGTCAAGTCTTGATCGCGTGGCAAATGCATAAGTTAGCAACCTCGACTGCGGTCAGCTGAGGCGACCGAACGGCTGATGCGTTGGGGAAAGTAACGGCCGCGACCTGGGCTCCAGCGCAGACGTAGCGGCGCCCACGTAGCCGGAGTGATTGTGATGTCGAAAGCAGGTCCGACCGCCGCGTACCTCTACGTTCTCAGCCTCGATCCGGCGGGCCGCGCCTGGGAGTATCTTCGCCGCAATGCCGGCTACCGGACCGACTGGCGCCGGCACCTTCGGGTTTCGCCCGACGCCGACGAGTCCACCGTCCGCCGCGCCGAGCCCTGGGGGTTGCGATTTCCTGGAGGACCCGACGCGCGACGCCCGCTCGGCGGAGCCGGCCTGGCTACCTGATCCCGACCCACTGGTCGCGCTCGCGCCGGCGGACGTCGACGAGGCCACGACCTTCAGCCTTTGGTCGTTGCCGGGTCGAAAGAGCCTCGTCCATGACGGCCGGCGCTTGCTCCTTCGTACCACGCTCGGTCGCCGCGTCGTGCGGCTCGCGGTGTCGCTGTCCCTCGGCGACGGCATGCCGTTCGCCTACGCGGCCCCGGCGGGTCGCCGCCTGCGGCGCAGCCTTGAGGCGGCCGCCGAACTCGATGCCGCCCTGGCCGGCGCACCGCTGAAATCGCGGTCGCCACCGCTCACCCGCAGCGATTTGGTCCACATGCGCGCGCTGCAAGCGCTCGACGCGGAGGGCGACGGCGCGTCCGAGCACGACATCGCCGTCCTCGTGTTCGGCGCGTTCGACGAGCCCGTCAGCTGGAACGACAGCGCGGTCCGCGCCAATGTCCGCTACCTGCTCGACCACGGACGGCGGTTCCGCGACGGCGGCTATCGCGACCTTCTCTACCCGAAGCCGCCGACCCGCAAAGCCGGATCGCCGTAAAGAGGAGGAAGCGGCTCCACGCCGAACCTCCCTCATCTCCCGTACCGGCCTCGTCCAGCCTGCCTCTACCGCGCGGCGACCCTGCCGCGCCCGAACTGGTCGGATGGAGGCGGACGCGATGACCCAGGCTGCGCTCAGACCCGATGCGCCCCGCGAGACCGCGCCGCGCGCGGGTTCGCGTTACCTGTCCAACGATGAGGCGGCCGAGTTCCTGAAGCTCTCGCCCCGCACGCTCGAGAAGCAGCGCGTGGTCGGCGGCGGCCCCAAGTTCCGCAAGTTCGGCCGCCGCGTCGTCTACGCCATCGAGGACCTGGAGAGCTGGGCGAACGCTCGCTCCTGCGACACCACCTCGGATCCGGCCTACCGGGCCGCGACGCGCTGAGGCTGGGCCGTGTCCGTGGCCATTCCCCGCCCACGCCGCTCCGAGCGCGAGCAACTCGACTTGTTCCGGGCGCTGCCGGGCGATCTCGCGCCGCGCGACCATCAGGACCTCATGGCCTACCCGTTCTTCAGCCTCGCCAAGTCGCCGCGCGTCCGCCCGATCGACTTTCGCATGGGCAAGATCACCATCCGGGTCGAGGCCGTGCCCGAGCACGGCATGGCGACTATCTGGGACGCCGACGTGCTGATCTGGGCGGCCTCGCAGATCGTCGAGGCGCGTGACCGGGGGGCCAAGCCGTCGCGCCTCATGGCGGCGACGCCGTACGAGATCCTGGCGTTCACCGGACGCGGCACGTCCGGCCGCGACTATGACCGGCTGAAAGCCGCACTCGACCGACTGCAGTCGACCACGGTCGCGACCTCGATCCGCCAACCCACCGAGCGGCGGATGCACCGCTTCTCGTGGATCAACGAGTGGAAGGAGCAGGCCGACGGCCATGGCCGGCCGGTCGGGCTGGAGCTGATCCTGCCCGACTGGTTCTTCGCCGGCGTGCTGGACGAGGCGCTGATCCTCACCATCGACGCGGCCTACTTCGACCTGACCGGCGGGCTGGAGCGCTGGCTTTACAGGCTCGTGCGCAAGCATGGCGGCCGGCAGGAGGGCGGCTGGAGCTTCGACCTCCAGCACCTCCACGCCAAATCCGGCTCGCTCTCGCCGCTGAAGCACTTCGCCTTCGACCTGCGCGAGATCGTCCGCCGACAGGCGCTGCCCGGCTACAGCCTCGCGCTCTCGATGGAGCTCGGCCGCGAGCGGCTGAGCTTCGCACCGCTGCCGGTCGATCCGTTCGACCGCGCCGCACGCCGCGTCGGTCTCGCCCTCCAGCCTGGGGATAAGCTGTGAACAGCCTCGTGCTTTCGGGGACCGGACCTATCGTGCTATCGGGGACCCGATCCTCGTGCTATCGGGGACCGAAACCGGCCCTAAGTCGTTGTTCCGCAACGCCGATCCGGCCCTCTAACTTAGCTAACTTAGAATCCTTCGGATTCTTTCTAACGCAGCCGTCGGCCCGGAAGCAGCGCGGCGAGCACGCGCGCATCGGCGTCGTCGGCCTCGCGTCAGGCTCGCCCCGATGATCGTGGCGTTGCTCAACCAGAAGGGCGGCGTCGGCAAGACGACGCTGTCGCTCCATCTGGCCGGCGAGCTCAGCCGGGAAGGAAAGCGCGTCCTGCTCGTCGACGCGGACCCGCAGGGTTCGGCGCTCGACTGGGCGGAGCAGCGGACACGGTCGGGCCTGGAACGCCGTTTCGGCGTCATCGGTCTGGCGCGCGAGAGTCTGCACCGCGAAGCGCCCGCGCTCGCAAGCGGCGCCGACCACCTCGTCATCGATGGGCCGCCGCGCGTCACCGGCATCGCGCGCTCCGCGCTGCTGGCCGCCGACCTGGTGCTCGTCCCGGTGCAGCCGTCGCCGTTCGACGGCTGGGCGTCGGCCGAGATGCTGCGGCTGCTCGACGAGGCGCGCCTGTTCCGGCCCGAACTGCGCGCCCGCTTCGTCCTCAACCGCTGCGCGGCGCGCACGCTGATCGCGCGCGACACCGCAGCGGCGCTCGCCGAGCAGCAGCCGCCGATGCTGCGGTCGCGGATCGGCCAGCGCGTGGCTTTCGCCGACGCGGCCAGCAGCGGCCGCCTGGTCGACGAGGCCGAGCAAGCAGACCTCGCGGCCGAGGAGATCTCCGCGTTCGGCGATGCCGTGCGTGAGGTCATGTCGTGAGCGCGCGCGCTGATCGCCCCGCGCCGTTCGCCGCGCGCCCACGCGACCCCGAAGCATGGGTCAGCACACCGGAGGCGACCGCTGGAACCGCGTCAGGCAAGTCGGACGCATTCACCGCCCGCCTGACCGTCGACGTCACGCCGGGCCTGCGCGGGCGGATCAAGGTCGCTGCGTTCACGCGCGGCCTGACCGTCGCCGACATGCTTCGCGCCATGCTGGCAGAGGCGTTTCCGGCGCACGACGGGGACGCGCAATGAGCGTTCCTCCTGCCCGCGGCCTGACCCGCGTCACGGTCCTGTTCCTCGCCGATCGGGTGAACGACCGGGTGCGGTTCGGCACGCCCGCGGGAGAGCGCATCATCGACCGGCGCGCCCGCATCGAACTCTACGCGCCCGGCGCGGTGTTCGGCTACGTCCAGTGGCGCGCCGATCGCTACGGAACGCAGCTCTGGCGACTGTGGGTCTTGCAGGCCGCCGTACCCGGCGTGCGTGCGGACACCGTGCCTGGCGTCGCACCGGCGGCCCACATCTGGCTGAGTGCCGCCGGCATGGCCCGCGTCACCCGCGCGCTGGCGCTAATCGACGCGATCGAGGCGCAGGGGCTCGATCCCGCTGCGCTGCCCGAGAGCTACTGGCGCACCGCGCAAAACCGCATCGTCGCCGGGCTGGAGCCGCGCGTCTACGCGCCGGCGGAGATGGCCGAGCGGCAGGCGAGGAGTGGTCTGCTGTGACGCCGCTTCATCTCTCACGCGGCAGGGTCGCGGCGTTTTACGCGACACTGATCGGCGCCGGCCTGCTCGTCGCGTCCGCCGCCGACATCTGGCCGCTGCGGCTTGTCTACAACGCGTCCGCCAGCGTGCCGCTCGGCTTCTACACAGTCCGCGACGCGCGCGAACTTGTGGCCGGCGACCTGGTGATCGCGCACCCGCCGGTCCGCGCCGAGCGGATGCTCGTCGAACGGCGCTACCTCGGTGCCGGCGTGCCGCTCGTGAAGCAGATCGGGGCTATCCCGGGCTCGACCGTCTGCCGCGATGTCGACCGGATCACGATCGACGGCACGCCCGCCGCCATCGCGCGCGACACCGACGGCTTCGGCCGCGCGCTGCCGCGCTGGTCCGGTTGTCGGCAGCTCGGCCCGGGTGAGGTGTTCCTGCTCAACGCCGGCGTGCCGGGCTCGTTCGACGGCCGCTACTTCGGCCCGAGTCCCGCGCGCGACATCATCGGGAAGGCGACGCCGCTATGGACGTGGTGAGGCTGCCCAACATCGCCGCAGCCGTTGTCATGGCCGCGGTGGCGTTGCTGTCGGGGACGCACCTCGGGCGCGCCCAGACCAGCGCGCCCGTCGCAGCGCCATTTGTGTCGGCGGGCGAGCTGGCGCGACGTCTCGACGATGCTTGGCGGCCCGCCGTGCGGACGCCCGCCTTTTCCCTTTCCGGCCCGTCCCTGCCGGCCGCAACAGCCCACAGTCCGACCATCTATGGCGCATCGCTCTACCCGCCGCCGCGGTTCCGATCAGCGCCGGATGCGACGTTCGACACGCTGATCGACGAAGCATCGCAGCGCTTCGGCATCCCGCCTGCCTGGGTGCGCGGCGTCATGCGGATCGAGAGCGGCGGGCGCACCATGCTCGACGGACGCCCGATCACCTCGCCCGCGGGCGCGATGGGGCTGATGCAGGTAATGCCGGCAACTTTCGCCGAGCTGTCGAGGCGCTACGGGTTGAGCTCCGATCCCTACGAGCCACGCGCCAACATTCTCGCCGGCGCCGCGTATCTGCGCGAGATGTACGACCGCTTCGGGCCCGCTCACTTCCTCGCCGCCTACAACGCCGGTCCCGGGCGCGTCGACGAACACCTCCGCACCGGTCGTGCGCTTCCTGGCGAGACGCAACGGTATGTCGAGGCACTCGGCGTTGGATCGGACGAGGACGTGCGGATCGGCGGCTCGGCTACACGGCCCATAGTCCAAGATCCGACGAGCCTGGATGCGTTGCACGCTGCAGCCGTTCCTCCCTCCCGGCGATCGTCGGACGGTCCAGCCGCTCGCCAGGCTGCGTCCGTCTTCGTCACCGCGACCGCACCACGAACTGCACTGGACCGAGGGCCAGCTCAGCGGCCGAACGATGCGCTGTTTGTCGCCCTCACGCACCAGGACCAGCGCAGCGGTGGCATTGCTCCCGACGGCTCGCAGGAGTGACCGACGTGCAGATGAGCCGGGCTGTGCAGTGGGAGGAAGGCCGGGAAGAAGGGGCAGGTGGTGAGGGCAAGATAGAGAGCCGCGGCACGCCGCGGGGGCTTCGCCCTGGTCTGCACGTCGGTTGGCGCGGCACGCGCCTGAGGTGGCGCGGTGCCGCGCTTTCTCGAGAAGTTCAGCAAACGAACGGCTTGGCGCGTGCCTCCTACGCTCAGGCCCGCTCGGGTTCGCGCCATGGCCGGCGGTGACGAGGACCGCTTCCGAGTCCGCCCGGGCAGGCCTCGGTTCGAGCGCGACCCCGGGGTCCAAAAGTTCATGACGCGGGTGCTCCGCGCCTCGCGCCAAGCCTCGGCAGGCGCGGGCAAGCCGCTCGCGCGTGGCCGCGGCCGCGGCGCCGAGAAGGGACGCGGCCATATCGCGGCGCGGCTGATCCGCGGCCGGTTCGGACCTCGCGCGCGCCGGGTGACGGTCAAGGCGCGGCTGGTGGTTCACGCCCAGGCTGCCCCGGGCTCGACGGCCGCGCACCTGCGCTACATCCAGCGCGACAGCGTCACGCGCGAGGGGGAGCGCGGCCGAGCCTATTCGGCCGACCGCGACATCGCCAAAGTGGAGGATTTCGAGACACGGGTCGAGCCCGACCGCCACGAGTTCCGTTTCATCGTCTCGCCCGAGGATGCGGCCGAGATCGGCGACCTGCGCGGCTACACGCGCGAGCTGATGGGCCGCATGGAGGCAGACCTCGGGACGCGCCTCGACTGGGTGGCGGTCGACCACTGGGACACCGACAATCCGCACACCCATGTCGTCCTGCGCGGAGTGGACGCGACGGGCGAGAACCTCGTCATCGCCCGCGACTACATCGCTCACGGCATGCGCGTCCGCGCCTCCGAGCTCGCCACCGATCTGCTCGGTCCGCAGACCGAGCGCGAGATGCGCGAGCGCATGACGCGCGAGGTCGGCCAGGAGCGTTGGACCGGCCTCGACCGCCAACTCGCCGAGCAGGCGCGCGATCAGAAGGTCGACCTCCGGGTCGTGCCCGCTGACAGCGACGGCCGGTTCCGCCGCGGTCTGCTGATCGGCCGCTTGCAAGAGTTGGAACGGCTCGGGCTCGCCGAGCCGGCCGGCCCTGGGCGTTGGACGCTGTCGGCCGACGCTGAACCGACGCTGCGCGCCATGGGCGAGCGCGGCGACATCATCCGGACCATGCAGCGCGCGCTCGGCCATGCCGAGCGGCCACTGGCGATGTTTGATGCGAGCACGGAGACGCCGACGCGGATCGTGGGGCGGATTGCGGCCAAGGGGTTGGCCGACGAGCTACAGGACCGCGGCTATCTCGTCGTCGACGGCATTGACGGACGGGGGCACTACGTCGCGCTTCCATCCGGCGCGAACCTTGCCGACTATCCGACCGGCGGAATCGTCGAGGTGAGCGGTGGGTCTCGCGAGCCCCGGCCCGCCGATCGGGTCATCGCCTCGCGGGTCGCGCCGGACAGGCTGTATCGACCTGACCGCCATCTGGCCGAAGCGCGACGCGACGCTCACCCCGGTGACGATCCCGAGGCCTATGTAGGGGCCCATGTGCGCCGGCTGGAGGCGCTCCGCCGCGCGGGCGTGGTCGAGCGCCTAAGCGACGGCGCATGGCGCGTGCCGCCCGACCTCCTAGCCCGAGCCGCCGCGTTCGAGGCTGACCGCTCGGGCGGCGCGGTCGTCGCGCTGCGGTCGCATCTAGACCTCGGTCGGCAGACGCGCGCTCTAGGCGCGACCTGGCTCGACCGGTCGTTGATTGAGGGTGTTGCGACCGCGCCGGCCGGGTTCGGCGCCGAAGTGCGTAGCGCCCTCGACGAGCGACGCGCGTTCCTCGTTGAGGAGGGCCTGGCGACCCGGCACGGGCCACGGACGATCCTGGGGCGCGACCTGCTCGCCACCCTGCGCGACCGCGAGGTGGTGCAGGTCGCGCGGGGGCTGGCGACCGAAGCCGGCCTTCAGCACAGGCCGGTGAAGGACGGCGACGACGTGCGTGGGGTTTACCGCCGGTCGGTCATGCTCGCGAGCGGACGTTTCGCGATGCTCGATGACGGGGTCGGGTTCAGCCTCGTCCCTTGGAAGCCGGTGCTGGAGCAGCGACTCGGGCAGACCGTGTCCGGCGTACTTCGAGGCGGGTCGGTGTCCTGGGACCTGTCCCGCCAGCGCAGTATTGGCGTTTGACCGAGCACCGCGCGAAAAACTTGGTTACGACTGCCTTACGTTATTCTTGCTCCTTGTACGCTCCGCTTGTATCGAGTGCGAGGGGCTTCGCTTCCAGATTTCGGGCGTCTGATCATAGACTTGTGCTGTCTTTGACGCTCGGCGCTTCGCTCACCAACCCTCTCGCCAAGCGTGCCGTCTGGAGCACGTGACCTCGTAGGCGTGAGGCGGTCGGATGACCCCGACCAAGGTTCTTCTCGGTCAGATCGCCGTCGTGTTTGGCATCGTGACGCTCGCGTTGATGCTGGCGACGCAGTGGACCGCGTCATCGCTCGGCTATCAGGCCGAGCTCGGGCGTCCCTGGACCGTGCTCCATGGCATACCGCTGTACCACCCCTGGCAGTTCTTCCTGTGGTGGTTCCAGTTCGACGCCTATGCGCCGGACGTCTTCCAGCGTGGCGCGTACGTCGCGGCCTCGGGCGGTGTCGCCGGCGCGCTGGCCGCCATCGTCGGTTCGGTCTGGCGCGCTAGGCAGGCCAAACTTGTCACCACCTACGGCTCGGCAAGCTGGGCGACCCAGCGTGACCTGAAGCGCTCGGGCCTGCTGAACGCGGCCGGCGTCTTCCTCGGCCGCGCCGACGAGCACTACCTGCGCCACGACGGACCCGAGCACGTCATGGCGTTCGCGCCCACCCGCTCGGGCAAGGGCGTCGGCCTCGTCATCCCGACGCTGCTGTCCTGGACCGGCTCGGCCGTCGTTCACGACATCAAGGGCGAGAACTTCGCTGTGACCGCCGGCTGGCGGCAGCGCTTCTCGCACTGCCTCTACCTCAACCCCACCGACCCGCGCTCGGCCGCCTACAACCCGCTGCTCGAGGTGCGCCGCGGCGATCAGGAAGTGCGCGACGTCCAGAACATCGCTGACGTGCTCGTCGACCCGGAAGGCGCGCTCGAGAAGCGTAACCACTGGGAGAAGACCAGCCACTCGCTGCTGGTCGGGACCATCCTCCACGTCCTCTACGC